>JAICWZ010000486.1 GCA_025966355.1 Thermomicrobiaceae bacterium | reverse complement strand
CTGCCCAGAGCCGCAGGTCGTTCGGCCGGCGAATCTGCTCCCAGAGCACGTCCGCAGACGACGTCCAGGCCGGATCCTCCCACAGCAGATCGCTTTGATCCGACTCCAGCGAGCGAACGGCCTTTTGCAGCGCCGCCTCGAATGAGCGATCGATCGCCATCACCTCGCCGGTCGCCTTCATCTGCGTATCGATCGTCCGCTCGGCCCGGCGGAACTTGTCGAACGGCCAGCGCGGGATCTTGACGACGCAGTAGTCGAGCGCCGGCTCGAAGGCGGCCGTCGTCTTCTGCGTGACTGAGTTCATCAACTGGTCGAGCCGCTTGCCGGACGCGATCTTGGCCGCCACGCGCGCGATCGGGTAGCCGGTCGCTTTCGATGCCAGTGCCGAACTGCGGCTGACGCGCGGATTTACTTCGATGACGTAGTACTGGAACGATTTCGGATCGAGGCCAAACTGGATGTTGCAGCCGCCCTCGATGCCGAGCGCACGAATGATCTTGAGCGATGCCGAACGGAGCATCTGGTATTCACGGTCGCTCAGCGTCTGGCTCGGTGCGACCACGATGCTGTCGCCGGTATGGACGCCCATCGGATCGAGGTTTTCCATGTTACAGATCGTGATGCAAGTATCGTTCGCATCGCGCATCACCTCGTACTCGATCTCTTTCCAGCCGGTCAATGAGCGTTCGAGCAGGATCTGATGAATCGGGCTCGCATCGAGACCGCTGTGCACGATCCGATCGAGTTCCTCCGGCGTCGAGGCGATGCCGCCACCAGTGCCACCGAGCGTGTAGGCCGGTCGGATGATCAGAGGCAGCGGCACGATCTTGGCGAATTCGTACGCCTCCTCAAGCGAATGGACGATCGCGCTATCGATGACCGGCTCACCGATCTCAATCAGCAGGTTCTTGAAGAGTTCGCGATCTTCCGCCTGCTTGATCGCCCCGAGCGGCGTGCCGAGCAGGCGCACATTGAACTCGTCGAGCACGCCCGCTTCGGAGAGTTGTACCGCCAGGTTGAGGCCGGTCTGGCCGCCAAGCGTCGGCAGCAAGCCATCCGGCCGCTCGCGCTCGATCACCCGCCGCAGCACATCGACGGTCAACGGCTCGATATAAACGACGTCGGCGACATCCTCGTCGGTCATGATTGTTGCCGGATTCGAGTTGACGAGAATCGATCGGATGCCCTCTTCGCGCAGGGCGTGGAGCGCCTGGGTTCCGGCATAGTCGAATTCGGCCGCCTGGCCGATGACGATCGGGCCGGAGCCGATCACCAGCACACTGTTCAATCGTTCCGCGGAATCCACCATCTCTCCTAGCGCTCCTGCAACTCGGCCATAGCGGCCACGGCACCGTTACTCTTGCTGATTCGGTTGTCTCGGTGTCTCCGCACCGTATCGATGAAGCGGTCGAAGAGGTACTGATTGTCCTGCGGACCCGGCGAGCCTTCCGGGTGATACTGGATCGAGAAGACCGGCAACGAAACGTGTTCCAATCCCTCGACCGAGCCGTCGTTCAGGTTGATCTGCGATACCCGCCAGCCCTGTTCGGACGGTACGGTAGCCGCGTCGACCTGATAGCCATGATTCTGCGAGGTGATGTAGACCGCTCCGGTGGCGAGATCCTTGACCGGATGATTACCGCCGCGATGCCCGAATTTCAGCTTGTTGGTCGAGGCGCCGACCGCCAGCGCCAGCAACTGATGCCCCATGCAGACGCCCATATAGGGAATGCCCGAGTCGACGATGGCGCGGATCGCTTCGACCGCGTCGCCGGTATTGACCGGATCACCCGGCCCGGGCGAGGTCAGAACACCATCGACCCCGAGCGCCAGGACATCGCTGGCCGGCGTGTCGTATGGCACGACCGTCACTTCGACACCGCGCCGCTGCAAAGAGCGGATGATATTCTCTTTCACACCGCAGTCGATCAGCGCGAGGCGGATGGGCCCCTCGGCACGGATATCTCGCTCTTCGTCGGTCGACACGTCCTTGATGACGTTGACATCGCCGGGCGCCCAGGCGTGCCGCGCACGCTCGCGCAATTCCTCATCGCTCTGCGCGGCTGCGTTCGACACGAGCAGCGCGCGCATATCGCCATTGGAGCGGATATGCCGCGTCAGCGCTCGCGTATCGACCGAATGCAGCGCCGGAATGCCATGATCTTGCAGGTATGCCGCAAAGGTGCCCTCAGAGCGCCAGTTCTCCGGCTCATCACAATTCTCACGCACGATCATTCCGGCGATCCAGGGTTGCCGCGACTGATCGTCGTCGGGCGTCACGCCGTAGTTGCCGATCAGCGGATACGTCATGCAGACGATCTGGCCGTAGAACGAAGGGTCGG
>JAICWZ010000074.1 GCA_025966355.1 Thermomicrobiaceae bacterium | reverse complement strand
TGCCATGGCGCTGGATGCCGTCGGAGAACTTGAGGATGGCCGGTTTCGTTGTCGCGAAGCGGCGCGCCAGCGAGACGATCGTCTCGACATCGAGGCCCGAGATTTCGGCGACCTGCTCGACTGGATATTCGGCGGCACGCTCACGCAATTCGCGCCAGCCGACGGCGTTCGCTTCGAGCCAGGCTTCGTCGTGCAGCCCTTCGCTGAAGATGATGTTCATCATGCCGAGCGCCAGCGCGCCATCGGTCGCCGGTCGCGGCTGGATATGCTCGTCGGCCGAGCGCGCGGTAATGCTGCGGCGTGGATCAATGACGATCACCTGCGTGCCGTTCTTCTGCGCCTGGCGCAGGAAGGGCATGACGTGTGGCGCGGTGCTGGCCGGATTGTGCCCCCAGATGAGCACGAGCTTGCTGTGGATCAGATCGCGCATATCCGGTGCCCAGCGTGAGCCGTAGGTGAGCGTAACGGCGGTTTCGGCAGCGGCGCCGCAGATCGAACGCTCAAGCCCGCTCGCGCCCATCCGATTCCAGAAGCGAGCGGCGGTAATGCCGTTCTGGACGAGGCCGAGCGTGCCGCTAAAGGAATAGGGCAGGATCGACGCCGCACCGTAGCGCTCGATCAGATCGGTCCAACGGTTTGTGATCTCGGCAATCGCCTCATCCCAGCTGATGCGCTCCCATTCGCCGCTCCCCTTTGGACCAACCCGACGCAGCGGATGAAGCAGCCGATCAGGGTGGTAGACGCGATCGAGATAGGGGCGAACCTTGGCGCAAAGCCAGCCCTGGGTGATCGGATGGTCACGATCGCCGGCGATTGAAATCGCCCGGCCATTCTGCACTTCGGTGACGATGGCGCAGGTATCGGGACAATCGTGTGGACAGGCGCCCCGGATCAGCTTGATTTCGCCGTCTTGCATGATGATCGCTCCCGCCGCTCGCATCAACCAAACATGCATCGAGTCTACAACGAAATCGAGGAATTTGGGGAGCGGTACGGATATCCTTCAACCTCATCGGCAGTTGACGAGGGCGCCATGAATGTCGCCCTACATGCGATCGTCTCGCGTAGGAGCGACATTCATGGCGCCCAAGGCGGCTTCAGCCGCGCGTTTTGGCGAGGGCGGCTCGTCTACTTGCTATTCGCCTCGTATTCGCGCAGGAAGCCTTCGAAGAGCCGGCAGTGGCCCTGTTCATCGCGCAGGATGTCGATGACCATGTCCTGCGTAACCGGATCGACGCTGTCGGTCTCTTCAATGATCTGGCTGTAGAACTCGATTCCGCCTTGCTCAGCTTGAATAACGCCCTTGATGACATGCACGATGTCGGTTTGCTGTTTCGGCGGTTGGAGGTAGGACTGCTCTGGTTTGAAGTCCATTGATCCCGGTACGACGCCATAGAGTTCCTTGATGCGACCGGCGAAAAGCTGGGCGTGGCCGAGTTCTTCCTGAACGTCCGTCCGGAGCGACTCGGAAACTTCGCGTGCCCGGACGCCGTCGAGATTGACGGAGTTGGTGATGTAGCTGATCACCGACTCGATCTCCATCCAATACGCTTTTTCGAGCATTTTTACGATCGCGTTGCGCTTGGATTCGTTCCCGTCAGCCATGATGTTGGCAGAAGTCTGGGTCTTGGCCATTGATTGTCCCTCTCCACAAATATTCGGTCGAGGCGCGCGTACGCCCGCATTCATCGATGCAATGTCTATACCAGCGATGCACTCAAATACCGGGCAGCGCGGCGGCTGGACGGTCGTATCCGGCGCGCGATTTGGTATCGTCAACGCGGCGCCCGGATGAGGAGGGTGCTCGGTTGTACTCCGCGGTGGTGGAAAAGAACGGGCATGAGTCTGGTGTCGTTTTCAGTCGCGCGGGCACGCGCGGCGATCGTGTTGCTGCTTGTTGCTTTGCTGCTCTTTCCGGCCTGCTTCGGAAACGCCGAGAAGAAGCGCGAGGCGGCGTACGATTTCAAGATCGGCAGCTATACGACAGACAATGTGCTGCCCGAGGGGGAGTCATCATTCTCCCAGGTGCTTGCACTGAAGAAGCCGGTGGTGCTCAATTTCTGGGGTGGCGACTGTCCACCCTGCCGCGAGGAGATGCCCGATTTCCAGGAGGTCGCTGATCAATTCACCGATCAGGTGATCTTTGTCGGCATCGATGTCGGCCCGTTCGTCGGACTTGGCACGCATGAACAGGCGAAGTCATTGCTCAAGGAGTATGACATCACGTATCCAACCGGCTATGCGATCGATGATGCAGCGGTGCGTGACTACAATATACCAGGCCTACCGATCACGCTCCTGATCGATACGCAGGGACGCATTGTGAAGACCAAGACCGGACTCTACCGGGAAGCCGATTTGACGAACGACCTCAAAAAGCTCCTGGCTGAGTAACAAAGGCGAGCGCGTCTGATGCTGCGGCAATCGACAATGCGGGTGGATACTGGCCGGGGTCCGAACTCACCACGGCGCCGTGCCATGGCGCTGTCGCTGGTCGTCCTGGTACTCACGCTCGCGTTCGTGGCGTCGTTGCTGACCGGCACGCACGAAAGCTCGGTGACGGGGAGCGTCGAGAACGCCTCATCGTCCGGCACGTCATTCCTGCGTGATCTTTCAATTGCGTTGCCGCTTGGATACGCCTTCGGGGCCGGCATGGTCGCGGCGGTCAATCCGTGCGGCTTCGCGCTGCTGCCCGCCTATTTGATACTCTATCTGGGCGATGCGAACGAGTCGAAACGAGGATTGCGCGGCGCGCGACTCGGTCGGACGCTGGCGATCAGCGCCTCGGTGACGCTCGGCTTCGTGCTCCTCTTTGGCGTCACCGGGCTGCTGCTCAGCAGTGTGACGGCGTCGTTGACGCGCGTCTTCCCCTGGCTCGGGCTGGTCGTCGGAGTGGCGCTGGTGTTGCTGGCCGGGCGGCTCATCCTTGGCGGCAGCATGTACGCCGGTCTGGGCGAACGATTGGCGGCGCGCGTAACCGGCATGGCGCGCGGCAACAACGTGGGCGGGTATTTTGCCTACGGCATCGGCTACGGCCTGGCGTCGCTCAGTTGCACGTTGCCGATCTTCCTGGCGCTGGCCGGTGGTTCACTGACCGCTGGACGGCTCGTCTCGTCGCTCTCGGAATACATCCTCTACGGCCTCGGCATGGGCGCGGTGCTCACCGCGCTGACACTCATCACCGCGCTCTTCAAGGCGGCCGCCATTCGGCGAATCGGCCAGCTCAGCCGCTACGTTGGCCCGGCCAGCGCGCTGCTCCTCTTCCTGGCCGGCGGCTACACCATCTACTACTGGCTGACGCTCGGTGGGCTCCTAAAGTAGAACGCGCCCTCCCCTACGACGGAGACGGTGCGAGGTCGTGTTGCAAGGCTCGTGTCGTTGCTTCAGAGCGGTCTATTCGCGACCGCGGAGTTTGTTCAGGGTGCCAAGGTGTTCGCCGCGCGACCAGCGGAGTTTTGCCTGGCGGAATTCACTGACTGCCCTGGGGCCGTTGTATTCGAGCCCAGCGGCAAAACCAGCAACGTCCTCCCAGCGAAAACCGCGAAGCTCGGCATAGAACGGTTCGATCGCGGTCCCTTCGCGTTCGCGTTCATCGACACTCAGAAGATAGTCGAGCGCGAACTGAACAGTGCTGGCGTCGGTCCAGTCGGCTCGGAAGAGCACGCGATGGTCGGTGCCGAGGATGTAGGTCATGTTTGGCATGCGGCCGAAGCCTTCGTGAGCAGTGCCGTTCAGGTCGTCGACGAGGATGGAACGCCGGCACTGCCAGCGTTGCTGGAAGACGCGCGCCTGTGCCAGTTTCTGGCCGAACGTGGTGTGATGCGGGAAGCGCTCGCCCGGATGTGCTTCGCGGACGTAGAGAAAGATCGATTGCACCCCTCGTTCGGCGTAGCGCTCAGCGATCGCGTCCATGGATGGGCACGCCATCCCGCAATACGGTCAGGTGAGCGAGCCAAACTCGATGATCGTCATTCCCTGTCGGGTGACTGAGCTGAGTCGAACCCGCTCGCCGGTCGCAAGTTCGGTGAGTTCAGGATCAGGTGCAGGTTGCCCAACCTTCAGAAACTCCATGAAGTGCGCGAAGGCATCGACATCGTCCTCCGGTGGAAAGACCGCGTAGTTGTACTCTTCTGAACGCATCGCAGGGCTGCCCTTCGTGATACCTGGCCGCGCCGGCTTAACCGACCGCGCTATCGGCAATGATTTCGCCGTCGCGGAGTTCGATGATGCGGTCGGCGAGGTCGATTAGCAGCGGGTCGTGGGTGGCGACGATGGCGGTGACGCCTTCGCTCTTTACCAGCGCCCGGATGAGCGTCATGATCGTGCGACCGGTGCCGGAGTCGAGCTGGCCGGTCGGTTCGTCGGCGATCAGGAGTCGCGGGCTGTTGGCGAGCGCCCGCGCGATGGCGACACGTTGCTGCTCTCCGCCGGAAAGCTCATGCGGCCGATGGCGAGCGCGCTCGCCCAGACCGACGAGTTCGAGCAGCACGCGCACGCGTTCGTCGCGCTCGGCGACATCGACCTGCGCCAGGCGGAGCGGCACCTCGACATTTTCGGCGGCCGTCAGAATCGGAATGAGGCCGAACGTCTGGAAGATGAAGCCGATCTTGTAGCGACGCAGGCTGACCAGTTCGCGTTCATGGAGCGACGTTACCTCTTCGCCGTCGATCCAGACGCGACCGGCGCTCGGCCGGTCGAGCGCGCCGATCAGGTTGAGCATCGTCGTCTTGCCTGAGCCGGAGCGGCCATGCACCGCGACCAGCGCGCCGCGCCCGATCTGAAACTCGACCGGCTTGAGCGCGTGGACGATCGTCTCGCCCATCGGATAATCGCGCGCCAGTCCTTCGGTCGCGACGATGGGATCGAGGATCGGGACTGGGCGGTCAGAGCGATCGACCCAGACGGCGGCGCGTTGCCGCGCGGCGCGCTCGGCGACGAATGATTGTTCGAGCGGCACGGTGTCCTTCGGCGGCGCTTGCCAGCGCTCGCCCTCGATCGGTTTCGCAGGAGCAGGTTCACGTACGGCCGGTTCGGGAGCGGCGGGCCGTCGTTGCTCGGGCGGTCGCCAGGGCGCCGCCGTCTCATCATCCCGCTCGACTGGTTTCGGTTCTGCCTTCTGTTTGACCGGCGCTTCGCTTGGGCGGTGTGGGCGCCAGCGTGCATCTTCGTCGCTGGCCGGTTTTGGCGCGATTTCCGGTTCGTCTTCCGGCTGGTTACGTTGCTCCGGCGCGCGCCAGTGCTGGTTGTCACTGCCCATGGCGATCCTCCTCGCGACCATTGCCGGGGCGCGCATGATCAGGCCAGACGCCGATGTGGTCCGGTTCAAGTTCGAGCCGCACGCGGCGGTCCAGTTGCAGCGCATCGACATAATTTGAGGGCAGTTGAAGCCGTCCGGCGCGGTCGAGCACGGCGAATTCTTCGGCGATCACCTGATGTTCGCCCGTTTCGCCCAGCTCGGTGCGGCGCAGTGTTTCGCTGCTGGTGCGGCCATCGCGAATGGCAATGGTGCGCCCCGCCTGGTTCGAGACGAGCGGGTCGTGCGTGACGACCACCACCGTCACGTCGAGATTGGTGCTGACCGAGCGGAGGACGTCCATGATTTCGTTGGAGGTCGTGGTATCGAGTTCGCCGGTCGGCTCGTCGGCCAGGAGCACGCTCGGCCCGTTGGCGAGCGCGGTGGAGATCGCGACGCGCTGCTGCTCACCGCCGGAGAGCCGATCCGGTTTGTGCCCGGCGCGTTCGGCCAGCCCGACAAGCTCGAGCAGTTCGAGTGCGCGCTGGCGCCGCTGCTTGCGCGGCATTCCATCGAGAATCATCGGCATCTCGACGTTCTCCAGCGCGGTCAGGTAGGGCAGGAGATTGCGCGCCGTCTGCTGCCAGATGAAGCCGACGACCTGACGCCGGTACTCGACGCGGTCGCTGGCGTTCATATTGAGCAGATCGTACCCCGCGACGATCGCTTTGCCGGCTGACGGCACATCGAGCCCGCCGAGGATATTGAGCAGCGTCGACTTGCCGCTGCCCGACGCGCCGACGATCGCGACCAGGTCGGCTTTGTTGACAGTCAAGTCGAGCCCCTGGAGCGCCACGACCTCCAGGTCGGCCACTTTGTAGATCTTGACCATGTTGTCGCAGATGATCTGCGCGCCCTGTCCGTATTGCACCCGTTCGGCGTGGGCGGCACGGTCACGCAGCGTCTGAAAATCAAGCGTGTCCGTCATTCTTCTCCTATCCTCAATACACCGCTGACGTTCGCCCGTTGTGCCGAGAGACTGACGATGCCGATGGCGGCCGCCACGGCGACGACGATCGCGATGATGAGCAGCACAATCGTAAACCAGTTAATCATCAGCGGCACTGGAATGTTTGGACCGGTGAAGGCCGTGAGGTCGAGACCCGGCTTGATGAGCTTGGCGACGAGCACTCCAAGCGCCGTGCCGACGACGAGCGCGATGATGACCGGCGGTGCCTGCTCGGCGATCGTCAGGCCGAGCACCTGGCGCTTTGAAAGTCCGAGCGTGCGCAGGTAGCTCAGGTCGCGAATGCGCGCCCGGCTCGTGAGTGCCAGCGCGATCATCACGGCGAGCGCCGAATACGCGGCCGCCAGGAAGATACCGACTCGGAATCCCTTGGCGGCCCCGGCGATCAGCGGCGAATCGTGGACCTGATTGTAGGTGTCGGCGCGTGAGCGGAGCACCGCCGGGGCGAATTGGTCATCAATCGAGGCGTCGAGCGTGTCCTTGGCGCTCGCCGGTGCCCGTACATAGAGCTGTGTCGGCAGGGCGTCGTCCTTCGAAACGACGGCCTGCAGGCTCTTGAGCGGCACGACGACGAAGGCGCTGTTGGTGTTGATCCCCTGGAACTGGTCGCGAATGTCGACGATCACGAACGACACCGGCGCCTTGCCGAAGGCGATCGAGAAGACGTCACCGGTCTTTGGGGTTGACGGCGTTACCCAGTCGCGCGAGACGATCGCCGGGATCGGCTGTTTGGCCGTGCCGATGCCTGCATTCACCGGCTGGTTGAGCATTGGCTGGGTGAAGTGCGGATCGACCGGTGTGCCGCCGGCGACCTTCTGGTACGCGGTGGTATCGATGCCGAGCAGGTCGACCGTGCCATAAAGCGGCTGGTTGGCCGAAACCAGGACGTTCTCTTGCAGGTAGGCACCGGCCGTCGCCGAGACGCCCTTGACCTTGTCGAGCGAGAAGTCGCGCGGGAGGCCACCGGTTGCGACCGAGTCAACGCGATAATCGGCGCCGACCGTTCTCCAGGAGGTATTGACCTGTCCGACCTCGATGCTGTGCATCATCACCGACGAGAAGACGCTGATGGCAATCGCCAGTAGCAGAACGAGGAGCGGAATGCCGGCGGCGGCCGACTGGCGTGAGACACGACGGAAGCCGAGGAAGGGCACCAGATCACCCCGGAACGAGGCGTTCCAGGCGAGAATCCGCATCGGCAGGCGGTAGAGCCGCATGACGACCAGCCCGGTGGCGAGACCGAGCAGCACCGGCACGGCCGCCAGATAGGGATCAAAGCCGCCAATCTCGGCGGCGGCGTTGTCGCCCGCCAGTCCCCGACGGCGCAGCAGGTAGACGCCAAGTACGGCCAGGATGACGACAAAGATGTCGAGCGCGAGTCGTCGAACGGACGTCCGGCGCTCCGGCACGTCGTTGCGTTCGAGCTCGCCGAGGCTGCGACGCGCCAGCGGCAGGATGGCGATAACCAGCAGCAATGTTGTCATCACGACGATGCCGATGGCCGCGTAGACCGAATTGATGCTCGGGCGCGAATGGACGAGGAGCATGGAGAGCAGGAAGCCGACGATCGCAGCGGGTATGCCGAGCGCCAACC
>JAICWZ010000189.1 GCA_025966355.1 Thermomicrobiaceae bacterium | reverse complement strand
TCGATCGAGATACTCAACCCGTCAAAGACACCGCCGTTCTACATCAACGACGAAGCGCCGGTCGACGAATCACTCCGCCTCGAATATCGCTATCTCGATCTCCGTCGTCCTCGGATGCAGCGTAATCTCGAACTACGGCATAAAGTGATCAAGTTCATTCGAGACTACTTGGACGCGCGGGATTTTGTCGAGATCGAAACGCCCGCGCTGGTCAAGAGCACGCCGGAAGGTGCCCGCGATTATGTCGTGCCGAGCAGGCTCTATCCCGGTGAGTTCTACGCGCTGCCGCAATCTCCGCAGCAATTGAAGCAGTTGCTGATGGTCGCCGGCATGGATCGCTACTATCAGATCGTGCGTTGTTTCCGCGACGAGGATCTGCGTGCCGATCGGCAGCCGGAGTTTACCCAGCTTGATCTCGAAATGTCGTTCGTTGATCAGGACGACGTGCTGCGCCTGATGGAAGGGCTCTACACCGGCCTCTTCGAGTCGCTCTCATCCAAGCGAATCCAGCAGAAGCCGTTTCCGAGGCTTACCTATGCGGATTCAATGCTGCGCTATGGGAACGATAAGCCCGATCTCCGCTTCGGCATGGAGATTCGCGACGTGACCGATATCGTGGCTGCCAGTGAGTTCGGCGTCTTCGCCAAAGCCGCCGAATCCGGCGGTGTCGTGCGCGGTATCGTCGCGCCGGGGCAGGCGGACATTAGTCGCAGTCAGATCGATCAGCTGACCGAATTCTGCCGCACCTTTGGCGCCAAGGGATTGGTCTGGATTGGGCTGCAAGCGGGTGACGAGCAAGGCATCTCGCTTCGCTCACCGATTGCCAAATTCTTGAACCCCGTCGAAATCGAGCGGCTGGTCGACCGTTTTGAGGCGAGTCCAGGCGATCTCCTGCTGCTCATCGCCGACCAAGAAAGTATCGCGGCCAACGTCCTCGGCCGCTTGCGAGGCCATCTTGGACGCGAGCTTGGGCTAATCGACGAATCCGTCTGGGCTTTTTGCTGGATCGTCGAGTTCCCCATGTACGAGTGGGATGACGACAACGACCGCTGGGAGGCGATGCATCACCCGTTCACCTCACCGATGGACGAAGACGTCGCATTGCTCGCGACGAATCCGGGTGCCGTGCGCGCCAAGTCGTACGACGTCGTCGTCGACGGCCTCGAACTCGGCAGCGGCAGTATCCGCATCCACCAGCGTGAGGTGCAGAACAAGATTTTCGAGATCATGGGATATGACGCTCAGGAGATCGATCACCGTTTCGGCCACATGTTGCGCGCCTTCGAGTACGGTGCACCGCCGCATGGCGGAATGGCGCCCGGTATCGACCGCTCCGTGATGATTCTTGCTGGTGAAGAGACGATCCGCGAGGTCATCGCATTCCCCAAGAACCAGGGTTCACAGGACCTGATGATGGGCGCGCCGTCACCGGTTGACGCGCATCAGCTCAGCGATCTGCACATTCGGGTTGTCGAGCCAAAGCACGGCTAAGGCTAACTGAAAAGCGGGCGGCATCCGCCGCCCGCCTGGTTTCTCACGCGCGGAACTACTTGGTCCAGGACATCGCAGAGGTCGCGTCGATTCCTCCCGCGGCGAAAAGTTTTTCGGAGTCCGACGTCGTTGGCTTCCCGTCCTGACCAACCGAGAAATTGACATACGACACCTTGAAGCCGTCGCCATCCACCTCAAAGAACGCGATCTGGCTGCTGTCGGGCGACCAGACCGGTGAGGCAAGTTGCTTTCCATCGGTCAGCTTGGTCGGTTGACCGCCACTTGCTGGAACAACCCACAAATCGTTATTGGTGCCGTCGCGTTGAATGAACGCGATCCAATTGCCATCCGGCGACCAGGCGCCGTCGTACGCGCCGGAATCGGCCTTCACCAGGGAGGTGAGCTGTCCGCTGTTGAGGTCGACGACCCACAGGCCGGTCGAACGTTGCGTGTCGTTCTCAACGGTGGTGCGCTGGGTGAAGACAACTTTGGTCCCGTCCGGCGAAAAGCTCGGGTTCTCGACGTTGTCGCCGTTTGTCGTTGATGCCGGTATCTGATGCGGTGGGTTGCCAAGGCCCTCCATCAGCCAGAGATAGTTCTGGGACGTCTGCAGGTCGCTGACAAAGGCGATGGTATCCGCCACCGGTGACCACGACGGATCAAGCGCCCAGACGGAGTTGTTGACGTACGCCTGCGTACCTTCCTGATCGGTCGGCTGATTGTGGGTCAACTGGGCCAGATGGTTGTTATCAATCGTATCGGAGTAGAGGTCGGAAAAGGCATCGCCGGTACGAACGAAGACGAAGCGGTTGCCGTCGCTCGACCAGGTTGGAGACGACGCGTCGCCTACCTTGGTGATCTGGTGGACGCTGCCATCCCACATCTGTATGTCGCCTTTCGCGGCGAAGAGAATTCGGCCCTCCGGCCGGGCACCGGCGGAAACGCCGCGAGAGAGCGCGGGATCGGGAGTGCCGCAACCAGCCACGAGTATGACGAGCAGGATGCAGGCCAGCGCACCGTATCCAAGGCGTTTGGCAGACGTAACCGTCGCGTTCATTCGGCTCTCATTTCGTTGACGCGGGAGACATCGAGCGCTTCGAGCGCAATACGCGCCGCGCGTGCCTCGTCCCACGGCCGTCGTTCCGAACCGTAGATTATGCACTGTTCGTGACCTTTGCCGGCCAGAAGCACGACATCGCCGGGGCGGGCCGCACGAATCGCGGTTCGTACCGCTTCCTGCCGATTTTCGCAACGAACGTAGTCAACGCCTTCGCACGCTCCGGCGTCAAGCGCACCACGCGCGATCTCATCGATAATCGCATCCGGGTCCTCGAACCGAGGATCTTCAGACGTGAAGACGCTGAAGTCCGCCAGCTTCGCGGCAACGGCTCCCTGAACTGGCCGTTTCGCACGATCGCGCTCACCGGCACTGCCGAATACCACGATCAAGCGGCCGTCGCTGAGCGAACGAAGGAGCTTCATCGTCTTTTCGAGGGAATCGGGCGTATGCGCGTAGTCGACAAACACGTTGAACGGCTGCCCGGCGTCGATGCGCGCGAGTCGCCCTGGAACAGACTCAAGCGCTTCCAACCCGGCCACGATCGTCTGCGGATCAACGCCGATGAGATGCGCCGCGCCGGCGGCCGCCAGCGCATTCGACACGTTGTAATCGCCGATCAGCTGCAGCCGAACGGCTAGCTGCCCGCCGTCTATCCGCAACGTGAAGCGAGTACCGGTGCTCGTGACGATGATCTCGCGGCCAACGATATCCGCGTCGGGTTGCTTCACACTGAAGTGAAGCACTCGCTGTGACCCGGCGAACGGCTCTATCGCAAGCGCACCGGCGTCATCGCCATTCAAGACGACGCCACGCGGATAGTGGCGAGCGGCTTCGGCATCGACCGCTTCGAGCAGTCGCGCTTTGGCACGCCGATAGGCATCAATGGAGCCGTGGAAGTCGAGATGTTCGTGCGTGATATTTGTGACCACGCCAATATCAAAGGGGCAGGTATCGAGTCGATGTAGCGCCAGGCCATGCGAGGTTGCTTCGAGAATCGCCCAGTCGACCGACGCCTGTCGCATCTCCGCCAGCAAATGCTGGATTTCAAGCGATTCAGGCGTCGTCTGACGGGTGTCATGGTCGGTGATCTCATCACCGATGCGCACCGACACCGTGCCGATCATACCGGTGCGCAAACCCGCCTGACGCAATATCGCATCGAGCATAAACGTGGTCGTCGTCTTGCCATCCGTGCCGGTCACGCCAACGACTCCGAGCGAGTCACCCGGGTTTCGGTAGAAACGAGCCGCGACTCGTGCGAGCGCCGCACGCGTATCGGAAACCTGCGCCGCTGATTTGAACCGATCGACCTCCGGACTCCAGCGTTCGACAAGAGCGGCCGTCGCGCCGCGTGTTCGCGCGTCGTTCAGGTGTTCATGTCCATCGGTATAGCCGCCGCGCAGCGCGACGAAGAGACTTCCCGGTACAGCCCGGCGGGAGTCATAACAGACTGACGTGATCGGCAAACCGAGCGCTCCGGACGCTCGCTCGATCGCAAGATCGACCAGCAGATCATCGAAACGGAGCATCTCGTCCGTCATAGCAGGTTTGGCCTGAGCATACGCCAGACTTTCATGAGCGGCTGCACATACACGCGCTCATACATCCCAGGGTAGGTCACGATCTCACCGCCAAAGCCTTGCTTGAAGCGGTAGACGCCCCACATGCCATTTCGGACGTTGATCGTGCCGCGATCATCATCTCCGGATGCGACCTCCACCGGTTCGTCCGTTGGCGGAATGCCCCAGAGGTCGTACGAGCTACAGCCAACATCTCTCGCCCATTGCATCGCCGCGAATTGGATCAGGTAAGCGGGCATATGTCGTTGGTGCTGGGTTCGGGTCGCACCATACATATAGATCGCCTCGCCTGCCGCACGAATCGCCAGGAGTCCCGCAGCCGGTTCACCAGCGATATCGGCCAACAAGAGCGCCGCATCGTCGCCAAACATCCGCAGCGTGTCTTCAAAATAGGCGATGTCATGAATGCCGAAGCCGTCGCGCCCCGCTGTTTCTTGCAGGAGTGAATAAAAAAGCGGCACGTCACTCATGGCCCCCTGGCGGATCGTCACCCCGCGGCGCTGCGCCAAACGCACGTTATAGCGCGTCTTCGGTTTCATCTGTGACAGCAAGGCGTCATCGGACTGGCCGATGAACAGCTTGATTGTTCGTCGAGGCTGCACGAGCACGCGATTCGACTTCCACAATTGCGAACGACCAAGACTGAGCGGCAACT
>JAICWZ010000076.1 GCA_025966355.1 Thermomicrobiaceae bacterium | reverse complement strand
GATTACCGTGCGCAGGCCACCCTTCTCCATCTCGTAGATCGCGGCGGCGGTCGTACCACCCGGCGTCGTTACCATGTTGCGCAGTTCGGCCGGATGGTTGCCCGATTCACGTGCGAAGAGGACGGAGCCGAGCACCGTCTGGTGCACCAACTCTTCGGCCGTCCGGCGCGGGAAGCCCATATGCACCCCGGCGTCGATCAGCGCCTCCATTACCAGGAAGATATACGCCGGGCCGGTGCCGCTGAGCGCGGTCGACATGTCGACCGCGTCCTCGCTGTTGACGCGAATCGCCGTCCCCATCGCGCTCAAAATCGCCGAGACGAGCGCTTCGCCATCAGCGTCGACCGCCGCGCCCGGGTACCAGACGGTTGCGCCGTAGCCGATCTGGGCCGGCGTATTCGGCATCGAGCGGACGACCCGCTCATGACGCAGTCCGCCGGTCAGCTGCGTCACCGTCGCGCCGGGCACGATCGAGATAACGAGTTGCCCCGGTTCGAGCGCGCCGGCCAGATCGCGCATGACATCGTTGAGCGTTTGCGGCTTGACGGTCAGCAGAACGACATCGGCTCCGGCCACCGCCGCGCGATTCTCGGCGATGAGGCGCACGCCGTACTTCGTACTCAGCTCGCGGCGGCGCGCCTCAAGCGGATCGCTGCCGGTGATCTGCCCGGCGTCCACCAATTCGCCGCGCAAGAGCGTCGACATGATCGCCTCGGCCATCACGCCGCAGCCGATAAAGGCGATCCGTCGGTTCCAGAGGACGTTGCGGGCCTGCAGATCGGTTTGCTTGACGGTTTGCATCGGTTCGTGCTCCATCTTCACGACTGCCGTCGCACGGCAGCAACTGCACTCAATTCTTCGTGGCTCTTCGTGGGATTGCGGCTCTCGGGCACGAAAAAGGCGCCGTACGGCGCCCGTCCTCGCCGGAACTCTTGACGTGGCGACATGCGTTCAGCCAGTCACTCCAGCAGGCGCGGGCCAGGAGCCGCAACTAGGGTCGGGCAGTTGCTGCCGAGGGATCAACGCCGAGCAGAACGCTCGCCTGGAATCTGTTGTCGTGCCCTGGATCGAATCTGAGCGGCCCACGTCTTCCCCTTCGGCCGTGCATGTGCGGAGCGTGCGCTATCGGCGGCAATTGTACACAGGGAGGCCGGGCGACGCATGCGTCGCCCGCGTCGGGGTATCTCGTCAATCGTGGTCGACAGCGCCCCAGGTGCGTCAGGCGCGTCGTGTGGCGATGAGCCGTTCGATGGCGGCGGCCGGCAGTGGATGCGAAATGTGGTAGCCCTGCGCCAGGTCGCAGTGCAGTTCGCGCAGGCGATTGAGCTGTTCCGGCGCCTCGACTCCTTCGGCGACGACGCGCATACCGAGCGCGTGCGCCAGCCGGATCGTCACGCCGACGATCACCGAATTCTCTTCACCACCGGCAAGCTCCTCAATGAACGTTTGGTCGATCTTGAGGAGATCGACAGGGAAGCGTTTCAGGTAGGAAAGTGACGAATAGCCGGTGCCGAAGTCGTCGATCGCGAGCCGCACGCCGAGTGTCTTGAGCGCGCTGAGCGTCCCCATAGCCAGCTCGGGGTTGTCCATCACCGCGCTTTCGGTGATTTCGAGATAGAGGCAGCTCGGATCGAGGCCGGTTTCGTGCAGCACGGCGGCGACATCGTCGATCAGCGTTGGCAGTCGCAGCTGAACCGTCGAGAGATTGACGCTGACCATGTGGGGCGCCCATTCCGGATAATCGATCTGCCAGCGTCGCAGCTGATGGCACGCCTCCCGGAGGACCCACTGCCCGATCGGTACGATGAGCCCGGTCTCCTCTGCCAGTGGGATGAATTCGCCCGGCAGCATGATGCCTCGCGCGGGATGTTGCCAGCGCACGAGCGCTTCCATCTCGACGATCTCTCCGGTGGCGATGTCGAGCTTCGGCTGGTAGTGCACACGGAAGTCGTGATGCTCGATCGCCTGGCGCAGGTCCTGTTCGATCTCCAGCCGCTGCACCGCGCTGGTATGCATCTCCGGATTGAAGACCTCAAAGCACGCCCGGCCGTTCCGTTTCGCGCCGTACATGGCGACGTCGGCATTGCGCAACAGTTCATCGGGGCGATCGCTCGGTGAGGTGCCGATGGCGATGCCGATACTCGAGGTCACGAAGACCTCGCGCCGGCCGACCGTGAAGGGCGCTTTGAGGATATCGTGAATACGCTGTGCCACCCCCTCCGCTTCGGAGACGTTGCTGATCCCTTCCAGCAGTAGGATGAACTCGTCACCGCCGAGACGTGCCGCGATATCGTCGCCACGCATCGCGGCAGTCAATCGTGCCGCCACGCCCATCAGCAACTCGTCCCCGACTTCATGCCCGAGGCTATCGTTGATCACCTTGAAGTTGTCGAGATCGAGAAAGAGGACCGCCAGCATCGTCTGGTTTCGGCCGGCGCGTGCCAGGGCGTGGTGCAAGCGATCGAGAAAGAGGTTGCGATTCGGCAGCCGGGTCAGCGCGTCGTGGAACGCTTGATGGGCGAGCTGTTCCTCGAGGTTGCGACGTTCCGTCTCATCCTTGGCGATGCCGTAAATGCCGACGATCTCGCCGTCGATGACGATTGGCAATGACGTGACGCGGAGTCGGACGCGGTCCCCCGATTTGCGCACGATCCCGATTTCAAAGCTCTGAGCCTCGCCGCGGGCGGTGCGCACGATATGACGCAGCGTGCTTGGCAGATCCTCGCGCACGACGAGCGCCGAGAGTGGTGTGCGCACGATCTCGTCGACGCGGTAGCCGGTGATCTCCTCACAGGCCGGGTTGGCGCTGAGGCAGGTGCCGCGTGGATCGAGCGAGAAGACAGCGTCGGGGTTGTGATAGAAGAGCGAGCGATAGCGTTGCTCGTTCTCGCGCAGACGCGCCTCCGCCACCTTGCGCTCACTCAGATCTTGCACCAGCCCGATGACATAGAGCGGCCGGCCGTCGTCGTCGCAGGCGAGCGAACTGCTCAGTTCGGCCGGGACGATGCGGCCATCGAAGCGAACGTAGCGCGTTTCCATATGAAAATAGGGGATCATGTCTTCGATCAGCTGGCGATAGCGGTCGGCGCTCTTCTCGACGTCTTCGGAGTGGGTGATCTCAAGGATATTCGTGCCGCGCAGATCCCGTTCGCTGTAGCCGGTGATCTGGCAGAAAGCGCGATTAACCTGGAGGAAGCGTCCGTCGAGCGCGGTCGTGATCACGCCGATGGCGGCTTCGGCGAAGACTTTGCGAAAGCGCCGCTCGCTCGATTCCAGCCGGGCAAGTTGCTCGGAATGGTCGAGTTCGACGATCGGCGTCGCGGCGAGCATGCTTTCGGCGAGCGACGCGATGTCCGACAAACAGGCAACCTCGTCCGGCTGCCACTGGCGGGGAGCCGTGTCGGTGACGACGAGCGCGGCGCTGAAGAGTCCATAACAGCGGAGCGGGACGGCGAGAGAGTGCAGATCACCAGTCGCGCGGTCGTGTGGCAGCCTGCGATGGATGTAGGTGCACGGGAGACCGGAGGCGATGGCGCCGGTCACCGCCTGGCGGAGCGTGTCGACGTCGATGTCTGTGAGGCTCGGGTCGTTGGAGATCGTCAGCTGGCGCCGTGACGTGACGGTTTCGTCGAACCAGAAGGAGGCGCTCCTGGCATTGACCGACCTGAGCGCAAGCCGGGCCAGCCTGTGCAGCGTGGTTGGTGGCGGCTCCGATGGTTGAACGATCGCTGACGTAGCGACGTGAACGGCGAAGCGTTCACCGGGGTTGGCCGGCTCAATCATGGAATAGGCTCCTGCTCTGGCATTCAGGCTGGTCGTTTACGATGCAATTCAGCGACGCCGGAAGAGGGGGTCGAAGTGGCGGCCGCGGCATCAACCCTGTGACTATACGGGGGTTCCGCGAACCGGCGAGATAACCCAAAAGTACGGGTTTCGGCAGGCCGGAATCGCCCGATCTCCAGGCCGTTTCGCCTTTTGGTACGGTTGAAATTTGGGCGTGCTCGGTGGTTTCGGCTGCCGAAGGACAGGCAATCCCCGCTGGGAGACCGCGCACGTTCGCGGCATCTCGTCGTCAGAACAACCCGGCAGACATTGTCAGGAATGCGACACAATTTTGAAGAGAGGGCGGTTAGAACGCGTCGCCATCGAAGAACACCTTAACAAACGTACAGACACGGTCGAGCGCGGTGGTGACGATGCGCTCTCCCAATTCGGCCGAGGCCGCGCGTGCGTCGCCGATCACACCGTTCGTCGTCAGTTCATCAAACGTGTAGGCTACGTGGATTGGACCCTCGGGCGATGTGAACGGATATTCTTGCTCCAGCAGTTCGTTCGTCGCCAGCGCGCCGGTGCGCACGGTCCAGGGCGCGAGGTAGAGGAGTTGGCTGATTTCATTCTGCCCGGCGTGTTCGCTCGCCTCCCCGCGCCCGCCCGCTTGAGCATCGTCGCTGGCGAGTGCCGAGATCGAGACCCAGGCCGGACTGAGGTCGAGCTTGTTGCGCAGCCGCCCAAGCAAGAGATCGAGCGCGGCTTCGTTGCCGGGGTGCGCGTTGACGAAGAGGAAGCGATCGAAGCCGTGCTCGGCCAGGCTCTCGACGACCTCGAAGAGCACATTGGTGAACGTTTCGGGCGAGAGCGAAATGGTGCCCGGGAAGCTCATATGGTGGTGGGCGATACCGAATGGCATCACTGGTGCGACTAAGACTCGTGGGTAGAGGCGCTCGGCTATTTTGAGCGCGAACTCATTGGCCCGTACCGCATCGGAGGAAAAGACACTATTCGGCCCATGCTGCACTGTCGAGCCGACCGGTACGAGCACGAGATCGATATCGTGCGCCGCGGCATCCAGTTCGGTCCAGGTCATGTCCCACAACGTGTGGCGAGGTGCGTGTTCCATGTCCATGTCCAAGCTGATCCTTCGACGTAACGGCACGACAGATGAGCAAGCGATATTACCATAGACAAAGCGTATACGGGCGCCTTCTCGGGAGCCAATGTGAAAGGAGCAGGGACGATTGCCGGTCGCTGAACAGGTGAAGACGCAAACAGAGGGGACGACGGCGCGGCCGGAATACCTGCCGATCGCCGATTATGGCGTGATCGGTGACGCGCGCAGCGTGGCGCTCGTTTCACGTAATGGTTCTATTGATTGGTGGTGTTTACCGCATTTCGATGGTGATGCCGTCTTCGGCCGGTTGCTCGATGCGAACATCGGTGGTTATTTCTCGATCGAGCCGCTCGATGACTACGAGACGAGCCGGTCATATGTCCACGATACGAATATCCTTACCACCGAGTTCAGAACCGCGACCGGCTCGGTCAAGCTGACCGACTTCATGCCGGCGTTGACCGAACTGCAGAAGGAGACGTTCCCGATTCCCGACCGCGAGATCGTGCGGCGCATCTCGGGCGTTTCGGGGCAGATGCGCCTGCATGTGCGGATCAAGGTGCGGCCCGATTATGGACGGCGCACACCGAGAATCCGCAAGCAGAATGACCGCACTTACATGATCTCCTGGGGTGCTTATGCGCTGTTATTGGTCACCAGTCAGCCGTTCACGATCGAGCCGCAAGGTATTCTCGCGACGACGATCGACATTTCGCGCGGCGATCACGCCGATTTCGCGATCGCCTACTCGCGTGAGGCGCCGGCCGAACTGCCGACGCTCGGCACGCTCGATCTGGTGCAGGAGCTGACACGTCGCTTCTGGGAGTCCTGGTCACGCATCTGTCGCTACCGTGGCCCGTATCGCGACGCGGTTATGCGGAGCGCGCTGGCGCTCAAAATGCTCACCTTCGCCCCCTCCGGCGCCATCGTGGCCGCCGCCACGACCTCGCTGCCCGAGGTGATCGGCGGCGTGCGCAACTGGGATTATCGATACTGCTGGCTGCGCGATTCGGCATTCACCGTGCGCGCCTTGCTCGATCTCGGCTTCACGCGCGAGGCGCACGCCTTCTCGCAGTGGCTCCTGTACGCCACCCGGCTGACCCACCCCGAAGTCAATATCCTGTACACCGTTTACGGTCAGGCGAACGCGAAGGAAAGTACGCTCGACGGACTGGAAGGCTACCGTGGTTCGCGCCCGGTGCGCATCGGCAACGCGGCCATCAACCAGTTTCAACTCGATGTCTATGGCGAGGTGATCGACGCCCTGACGCTCTATCACCGATCGGGCGGGGATTTCGATCGCGATGCACGCAACCTGATCAAGGGCCTGATCAACGTCATCCTGAATCGCTGGAAAGAGCCGGATGACGGGATCTGGGAGGTGCGTTCCGGCCGCGCGCAGCATGTGCATTCGAAGATCATGGCGTTCGTCGGCATGCAACGCGGGCTCGAACTGATCAAGGACAACGGTCTGAAGCTCGACGCCTCGAAGCTGCAGGGGACCAGTGATGCGATTCGCGACTGGCTGCTCACCTACGGCTTCGACAAACAGCTTGGCGCATTTACGCGCACACCGAATGGTGACCTCGACGCCGCCGTGCTGGTCGCTCCGCTCGTCGGCTTCCTCGATTCAAGCGATCCACGCATCTCCGGCACAGTCGATGCCATCCAGCGGCATCTCGCGAAAAACGAGCTCGTCTATCGCTATCTTGGGAAGGACGGACTGCCGGGACAGGAGGGCGCGTTCGTCATCTGTTCGTTCTGGCTCGTCGAGGCGCTGGCGCACATCGGGCGGATCGATGAAGCGCACGAGATCTTTCAGGCGATGCTCGATCACCGGAACGATCTTGGCTTGCTCTCCGAAGAGATTCATCCGAAGACCGGCGAGTTGCTCGGCAATTTCCCGCAGGCATTCAGCCACATCGGCCTGATCAATGCCGCGCTGACGCTCGCCAATGCTGATACGGTGCAGGCGCCGTTCTAGACCTTATGGTGACGCGCCGGATAGAAGGCGCCCAGAATCGTGCCGAAGACAATGTGCGCAACCATCGTCGCGATCGCCGTCTGCTGCCCGTAGTTGAACGCCATGAAGCCGGGCGGTTGCAAATCGCGCGTCGGCTCCGGCCCGGTCGCTTCACTCGCCATACGCGGATGCAAACCCGGGATGATCGGAATGCCAACCGTCAACACGAAGAGCCCGTGGATCGCGCCGATGATCATGCCGATCCACCAGGTCGCGCGTCTGAGCGACTCAAAGGCCGAGGCGTAGACGTACGCAAAGATCCAGCCGTTCATCAGGTGGAGGAGAAAGCCGTAGACTTTCGCCCGCTGGCGCCGTCGGGTCACCATCGTGCCGAGCATCAACGGCAGGTCGATACGAGTGAGCCCGAGCGCCTGGCTGAGTCGCAGAATCGTGGTCATCACGATCGTCCCGGCAAAGCCCCAGAGTAATGTTCGTCCGTGTCGCACGCATCAACTCCCTTCGCTATCGTCTATTCATCCTATCGCATCCGGCGGGCCGGACTTGCGCCGTGACTATAATCAACGTGCTCGCCCACCGATAATGGCGCGCGCAGCGGAGACAAGAATGACCGACATTGAGACGGCAGAGCGTATTCGTGTGCTCGTCGTGGCGCCCTACCCAACAACGCGAACCGGCTTGCACGCGGTGGTTGCCTCCGACCCGGCCTTCGACGTGGCCGGGGAGGCGGAGAGCATTGACGCGCTCGGCAACCGGCTCGAACTGCTGGCGCCACAGGTGGTCCTGCTCGATCCGGGCAGCGACCTTGACGCCGCGCTTCAGGGTCTTCTGCCGCTCTCCGGCGCCGGACTGCTCCCGCCGATCGTGCTCATCGCCCAGACGGTCGAAATCGCGGCCGATGCGGTTGATGACGGCATGCAGGGCGTGCTGCTGGCTGATG
>JAICWZ010000289.1 GCA_025966355.1 Thermomicrobiaceae bacterium | reverse complement strand
GTGTACTGCGCGTACGCTTCTTTCAGCTTCACAACGAAATTGTCGAAGGTCACCTCGACGTCGGGATGAAGAACCCGCAAGTATTCGTCCCAGTTGATCCATCTACGCAGGAACTCGCGATTGAAACTCTCTTCCTGAATCAGGACATTGGCGACAGCCAGCAAGAAGGCCGTTTCAGTGCCGGGTGAGGCGGGCAGCCAGTAATCGGCCATTGAGGCGGTGTTGGAGAGGCGCGGGTCGATCACGGCGATCTTGGCGCCTTTCATCTTTGCTTCCATGATGCGCTGGGCGTGCGGGTTGAAATAGTGACCACTCTCCAGGTGCGCGCTGATCAAGAAGATGAACTTGGCATTGGCGTAATCCGGCGACGGCCGGTCGATCCCCATCCAGAAGGCGTAGCCGGTGCGGCCGCCGGAGGAGCAGATATTCGTGTGCGAGTTATGTCCATCAATGCCCCACGACTGCAGGACGCGCTCCATGTAGCCGTCTTCACCGGGGCGACCGACGTGATACATCACCTCGCTGTTGCGCCCGTCTTGCAGCGCGCCGCGAATCTTGGCGGCGATCGCGTCGAGCGCCTCGTCCCAGCTGATGCGCTCCCACTGACCCGAGCCACGTGCACCGGCGCGCTTCAATGGATAGAGAATCCGATCGGGATCGCTCATCTGCGTCAGCGTCGCCGGTCCCTTGGCGCAGTTACGGCCACGGCTGCCGGGGTGGAACGGATTGCCCTCGAGCTTGCGCACCTGCAGCGTCTCTTTATCGACGTAGGCCATCAGACCGCAGGCCGATTCGCAGTTGAAGCAGGTGGTCGGCACGAGCATATAGTGATGCGGCTTCTTCTCCGGCCAGGCGCGCGGTTCGTATTCGACCCAGTCGTCCCACTGCTCGGGCGGTGGATAGGATGAGAGACCGCTGGTCTGTTCCGGCAGCCATGGCTGCTCGACCTGCCGGGGTTTCTTCTCTGTCTCCGGCGCGATCGGCGGCGCTTCTCTCGGTTTGATCGTGACCATGCGTGCTCCTTCTTCCACCTGCCGAACAAATCAATCGTCTTGTTTATCGCCCCACCGCCGGTCGCCCCGGCTAGCTGAGCGGGATATCCTGTCCGGCGCTGACCCAGATCAATTCGTACGCCCAGAGTCCAGCCAGCGCGGCTCCGGCGCCGAACGAAGCCGGGAAGATCACGTAGCTCGACTGCCAGGTGAGGAGGCCGAGCGCCAGCGGTACGACGATGCCGACGAAGATCACGGCGAGCAAGAGCATCCCGCGATACGGTCCGCGCGTCAGCAGCCCGACGGTCTTGCTCACGTGCAGGTTCTGGCTGTGCGGCATCCCGAGCTCGACGGCCAGAATGATGGCGAAAGCGATGAGGCCACCGGCCAGCACGCCGGTCAATACGCGAAGCTCGTGTTCCGTCGCGCCGGCCGAGATGCCGACGAGCATGAGCGCGGCGGCGCCGGCGACGACCGCCTGGGCGATCAGATGCGGCAGCAGCAGCCGGCTCTGCCAGAAATCGCGCCCTTCGGCCTGGGCGAAGAGAAACGCCGTGTACCCGGCTGCCGCCAGCGCCAGCGGAATGCCGACACCCATCAGCACATCCTGTACGGTGCCCAGCCCGAGCAGCGCCGCCAGCAGCCAGATGAAGATGGCGCCGCTGAAAGCGAGCAGGATGTAGCCGCCCCAGACGAGCCAGGAGGTCGGATTCGGCAGGAAGATCAGGAACCAGAAGCGCTCCGGTCGCTTGAGATCGACGACCAGCAAGAGCGTCGTCAGGCCGATGAAGAACAGGCCGACGATCGGTGCGGCGATATCGAAGGTCGCGTGGTTATGCGCCCAGCCGAAGAGCAGCAGCAAGGCGGCCAGCAGCACCGCGCCCGAGCCGATCGACTTCGTCCAGAGGTAGGTCGACACCTTCCAGCCCCACGGCTTCGGATGATGCACGTCGTAAACGAGATTGGTGGGGGCCGGCGCATCGCGCGTCACGCTGGCCGTGACCGCCTCGGCGGGCCGGCCGTCGTCACGCACTTCGGACCAGAGATAGCGCGTGTTCCGTGTCTGCACCTCGGGTACGAGACTCGAATCGTCGCTGTCGATATAGAAGAGCTTCGGCTTCGTCCCCTGCTCCGGCTTGCGCGTGACGACGTTCTCGGTGGCGAGCAAGTGGCTGATGTCACTGAACGGGTCATCCATATCCCCGGCGATGATCGCCTTTTCCGGACAGACGACGACGCAGGCCGGCAGCAGATCAAGATCGACGCGATGGGCGCAGTAGTTGCACTTGGCGGCCGTGTGCTCGAAGGGGTCGATGTAGATCGCGTCGTAGGGGCAGGCTTGCATGCAGGACTTGCAACCAATGCAGCGCGACGAATCGAAATCGACAATCCCATCCGGCCGTTTGAAGAGCGCCTTGGTCGGGCAGACAGTCACACAGGGCGCGTCCTCGCAATGATTGCAGCGCATCACATTGAAGTTGCGCCGAACGTTCGGGAACTCGCCCTTCTCGGTGTACTTGACCCAGGTGCGAAAGACGCCGAGCGGTACTTCGTTCTCGGACTTACACGCAGTCGTACACGCATGACAACCGATACACTTCCGGTTGTCGATGACAAAACCGTATCTCATGGACGAATGCCCCCCCGGACGACGAACGTCTCGAATTGCCCCGTGAGAAGCTAACAAACGCCAGACAAAGTGTCCAGCCCCGCCGCCGCGAATTGTCATGACAATTCGCCTGTGGCACCGGAATTGGCCCGATTCGCGTCGTGTGGGGGATATTTCTCATGGTTCGAGACGCAGCCGCGGTTCGGCCAACGCCCATCCATCGATAGTTCGCTCCGAGTGGGCGCACATCTGCGCTCGTTCGCCCACACACATGACGCTCGTTCACGCAACACTGGAGGACGCTCCCATATCTCGTATGGGACTTTTCGCTTGGGACTTGACTGATTCGAGACGCTCGCATTACGATGCGGCCGGGGGCATTCTTTACTCCTGATTACCATTAAGTGCGTGATTCAATATCGTGGTTTGCGCCGCACCGCTCGATCAGTTCGTGCTGATACGCCGGCTCCTCTGTGGTGGTGCCCACAACCATGGAGAGGGCTGGGGAGATGCGTCGCACCTGGGGGACGTTGTTCGCGCTTGTCGCGATTTTTACGATGGTCGTTGCTCCGCTTACGGCCCAAGCGCAGGGCGGGTCGGCCGTTGATCAGATTGCCTCGTTGCTTGGTTTGCCCTCGCAGGGCTCGCCGCTGACGACGAATCCAAACGCGCTGCAGCAGAACCTGAGCGCTGATCCCGGCTCGAACATCTCCGAGATCGCGCCACCCGACCCCAACAATCAAGGTGCGGCACGCCTCTCCTACCCGATCGAGGTCCCGCCTGGCCGCGGCGGAACCCAACCCGACCTCTCGATCACCTACGACTCGAGTAACGCTGATGGCTGGCTTGGCCTCGGCTGGGATCTCTCAACCTCGGCGATCGCGGTCGATACTCGCTGGGGTGCCCCACGCTACGACGCCACCAACGAGAGCGAGAGCTACGACTTCAACGGCGACGAACTGACACCGCTTGCCCATGGTGCCGAGCTCCAGCCTCGTCAGTCCAACGCGGCTGGAGTGACGTTCCACGAGCGCGTCGAGGGGAGCT
>JAICWZ010000102.1 GCA_025966355.1 Thermomicrobiaceae bacterium | reverse complement strand
GGGGCCGAAGGAATTGCGCGCCTATCAGGCTGCGCATGAGAGCGGCCGGTTGACCGTCCGCACCGATATGCTCCTTGGCGCCTGGGGCTTCGTTCCGGCCAGTCGCGAGCCCGAACTGAAGCGTTGGATCAGCGAGATGGGTGTTTATGGCGGCTTCGGCAACGACATCTTGCGCATCGGTGGCGTCAAATTCATGCTCGACGGTGGCGTCGGTGATCGCACGGCGCGCATGAGTCAACCCTACGCCAATGAACCCGAGAACTTCGGCCAATGGGCCGTCGATCCGGAGGCGTATCCCGGTCTCGTCCGTTGGGTACACGATCTCGGCTTTTCGATCGACACGCACACCTGCGGCGACGCGGCGCAGGATCTGGCGGTTCGCGCCATGATCGCCGCGCAGACGGCGAATCCGAACCCACGGCTCAGTCATCGCGTGCATCACGCCTATGTGCCATCCGAGGAGACGATCCGCCTGATGGGGGAACACAAAATACCGGCGCTCGTCAGCAATCCGTTCATCGTGCATCTCGGCGAAAGCTTTGTGACGAGTCTCGGTGAAGAACGGGCGGCACGCGCCTTGCCGATGGCAAGTTACCTGCGGGCCGGAGTGCCGTTGGCCGGCAGCTCGGATTCACCGATCGCCGATTTCAACCCGTGGGTCGGCATGTACGCCGCCGTTGCGCGTCGGACGATTACCGGCCGCCAATTCGATCTCAGCGAGGCGATCGATGTTCGAGAGGCTCTGCGCAGCTATACGATCGGCGGCGCCCACGCGCTCGGGCTGACCACCCAACGCGGTTCGCTTGAAGCGGGCAAAGTTGCCGATCTTGTACAGGTCGATCGTGATCCGCTGGAGGTTGATGCGACCGGGCTGCGCGATACGCGCGTCGAACGAACGATGCTCGCCGGCGAATGGGTGTACGAGCGACCGGCTTGAGGCAACAACAACGAAAAGGGGCATCATGAAGCGGCTGTCACAGTTCGTTCGGAATTTCAGTTTTCTGCTGCTGGGAGCGGCCCTTGCCGACCAGATCCGACGTCCGGCCGATGAGCGAACCTGGACGGGAAGCATCGCAATCTTCCCGTACGATTTTCGGATGCCGACCGTCGAGCGCTTCAAAGAACGCTACTGGAATCCGGACGACGAACGCATCTTCACGCCGCAGTTTTTCGGAGTCGGCTGGTCGATCAATGTGGCGCAGATCCTGAAACGCGTCGGTTTACTGTAGTCGCTTAGATCGGTGTGGGGCCAATCGTGTTTGTCACACGATGAACGATGATCTGGACCACGCCGATCGCGGCCAGAATCGCCCCGAGCACGACCAGCACTTTGACCACGCCGAAGAGGTCGGCCAGCGCGCCCGCAAAGATAATCGGCAAGAAGGCAACGCTGTTCGAAACGGTGTAGAACGTGGCGTAGACACGTGCCCGAATTTCATTCGGTGAGTCTGATTGCAACAGCGATTGACTCGGAACGAGTACCAGCGAATTCGCCAATCCAAGCAACCCGGCGAAAACGGCCGCGATCGCGATCGTCAACGTGCCGATCTGCCCGGCCCGTTCCCAGAGCGCCGAGCCGACCGTCGGCGTGAGTGCCAGCAGCATCAAGACCGCTCCGGCGCCGGCCAGGCCGAAGTCGATCGTCCACTCGGTTCCGATACGCCCGCTCAGACGGCCGACAAAGAGCGCACCGAGGACGATGCCCACCCCCGCCGGGCCGAGCAGATAGACGATATCCTGCCGCGGCAACAAGAGTACACCGGCGATGAACTCCGGACCGAGCGTCGCTATGAGCAGGTACGACGCCGTGGCCAACGAGAGATAGGCGATCGCCTTCATCAAGATCGGCGAATGCAGGATGAAGACCAGCCCCTCGCGCATTTCCGCCAGCACACCACGAATCATATTCGCGCGGTTCTCCGCGACGCGCGGCACCGGTGGCGTCGATGGAATCGTCAGACTGAGAACAGTGCTGAGCGCAAAAATACCGGCAATGCCGAAGAGCACGTCGTTCAGACCGATAACCTTAATGAGAAGCGGTCCGAGCGCCGCGAAGCCGGCGATCTGTGAGACGGTAAAGGTGAGGTTGAGGAGCGCGTTGGCGTGAATATTGTCCTTGTCCGGCACCAGCAACGGCACGATCGCGCCGAGGGCCGGGCCGAAAAACTGGCCGATCGCGCCGGACGCGAAGGTGATTGAGTAGAGGACGACCAGTGCGAAGAGTGGTCGCCACTCGGGCTGCATCAGGAGGAAGCCGATAACGGCGATACCCCGGAGAGCGTTCGCGATGACGATCACCGTTCGCTTATTCGAGCGATCGACGATGACGCCGGCGGGTGGGCTAAAGAAGATCGCCGGGACGCTGAAGCTGAGTACCGTCAGGCCGATGGCGGTATTCGCCTGCTCGATCTGATAGCGATCGATGATGACCTGCACCAGAATGAGCAACGAAAAGTTGGTCATGTTCTGAGCGGTCTGCGACATCGCCTGGACGACCCAGAGCCGGAGAAAGGCGTGATTGCGCAGGACATCGATGAATTGGCCGCGTTGCGTCGACGGTGGTGTGACCGTCTCGGTCATTCGACGGATGCGTTCGCTTCTCGAAAATCGGGGCCGCGAGAGACAAACGTCTTGATCCGCTTCTCGACCGTACGGCGGGGCAAGAGCACCCGGCGGCCACAGCCGAGACAGCGCAGCCCGATATCCGCGCCGAGACGCACGACGACCCAATCGGTCGATCCGCACGGATGAGGTTTGCGCAGGCGTACGACGTCTTCGAGGACGAGTTCGAGGGGCATTTCGCCTCCAGCTTCCCAGGGCCGCGCCACCGATAAGTATAGCATCGGGTTGAATTCTTCTCGTGGATGCTGCTAGACTGCAGACGTCCAAATCGCTCCGTACGTTCGCGGGTGAAAGAGGTTTGCATGCTCCGGCTGTCGCACGCACTCACGCAAGTTTGCTGGTTGATCGGCTCCGTTATTGCCTGGTCATTGGTCTACTACCTGATTGTCATCCGCGACGTCGGCACCAGCGCGTCGTTCTGGGCGCCCTGGCGATTGATCGCCTATACCGTCTTTATCCTGGCTCCGGCAATCACGTTCATGCCGATCGCGCACCGGTTGCGACTGCCGCTCTATGACCTCGAGGCGATCGCCGGATGGTCGACGCTCGCCTTCGTCCTGACCTTCGTCGACCCGGAAGCTCAGCCGACACTGCCAATGCTCCTGGCGCTGTTGATTTCGTTCGTCATCGCGCTGGCGACGATCCTGTCGTTATTCTCGTACGCGACCGGCCAGCGGCTCTTCGCGCGACGCAGCCAGCGCTACGACTTCGTGCGGGCGCGGCGCGAGGGATATCTCGGAGCGATCTTCGTCACCGGGCTACTGCTCCTCGCCTTCCTAAAGGTGCTGGCGCTCACGAACGCGGCGCTACTTGGGCTGATCGTGCTCCTGATCGAAGTCTTCCTCCTCTCGCGCGGTGGCCAGACGAAACGGATGGAACGCCAACAACGACCCACGTGATGGAACACGAACCCCGTCCGTATCTATCGTAGGCGAGCGCAACAAAACGGCGGGGCCGGTTGGCCCCGTCGTTTTGCTTCTCAATCGTTTCGGAGTGCGGCTCAGGCGATCGCGGTGCTGAGCATTCGTTGCAGTGCAAAAATCAGCAGAATCGCGATCATCGGGGAGAGATCGAGCATTCCCGCGGATGGCACCACGCGCCGGATCGGCGCAATGATCGGCTCGGTGATCTGCACCAGCACCTGCGAGATCGGATTGGTCATGCCGCGATCGAACCAGGAAAGCAGGGCACGCGCGATAATCGCGAACTCAAGAATCGTGAGAAACGTCATCAAGATCTGAAGCAAAAACGCCAACGGATATTCCTCCGATAGTGGGAACGTAACTCGCCTGACTCCACGACCAATGCAACCGTAAAACCGCGAGTTATCGCCTGAAAGTTAGCATGCTGGGACGACCGATGTCAACGCAAAAATGCGTAGCGCGCTGTCACGATTCGTCCTGATTCCCGACGTACGGAATACCTGAGCCTGCGCACATTCTGCGCTACAATGCTCGAGTTGTACCCTCCGCCAACGACGAAGGAGAATGCCGAGCATGGGCAAAGACGTACTCGTCCTCTCACGCAAGTTCCGCGAGCAATCCGACTTCGCCCGCGAGTTTCTGGAGTCACGCGGCTGTCGCCTCGCCGAGCGCTCGTTCGACTATCCCGTATCGGAAGATGCGCTGGTCGAGATTATCCGCGATGTCGACGGCCTGATCACCGGCCTGGAGCAGATCACCCCGCGAGTCTTCGCCGCCGCCAACCGGCTCAAGGTCGTCAGCGCCGGTGGCGTCGGCTACGACCACGTGAATGTCGAAGAGGCAAACAAGCGCGGTGTGGCCGTCTGCATCTGTGAAGGGTGCAACAACTACTCCGTTTCGGAGCTGGTATTCGGCATGATGGTCGGGCTGGCGCGCAATATCTATCCGGCTGATCGCGCGATGCGGCAGGGCGAATGGCCCCGTTACCTCGGCTACGATCTCTGGGGAAAGACGCTCGGCATCGTCGGCCTCGGTCGCGTCGGCAAGGCGGTCGCGCTCCTCGGTCGCGCCTTCGGTATGCGCATTCTGGCCAACGACATTTCGTGGGACATCACCTTCGCCAACCAGAACGGCATCTCCTACGTGCCGTTCGAGCGGATTCTCGACGAGTCGGACTTCGTGACGATGCACGTCCCGCTCACCCCGCAGACGCATGAGATGATTGACGAAGCAGCGCTGGCGCGTATGAAGCCGTCGGCCTACCTCATCAACGCCGCGCGTGGGCCGGTCGTCAAGGAAACGGCACTGGTCGAGGCGCTGACGACGCATCGCATCGCCGGTGCGGGACTCGACGTCTTCGAGATCGAGCCACACCCGAACAACCCGTACGTCGGGCTCGACAACGTCATCATGACGCCGCACATCGGCGGTTCAACCCAGGAAGCGTTCGATCGCGCCTATTATCTGGCGCTCGTCAACGTCGCCAACGTCCTGAACGGCCTGCCGGCCCACTGCCAGGTGAATCGCTACTAACGTTCGGAATCGCGAACAGAAACCGGGAGCATCCCTTGAAAGATCAGAGTAAGCAGTTTCTCTTCGATCTCCTGCTGAGCGCAAGCCCCTCGGCATTCGAGGAGCCGGCCGCGCGCATCTGGCGCAAGGAGGCCGAAGCCTTCGCCGACGAAGTGACGGTCGACAACAACGGCAACAGCGTCGCCCACCTGCGCGGCGATGGCCCCAAGGTGGTGATCGAAGGACATATCGACGAGATCGGCCTGCTCATCTCGTACATTGACGATGACGGCTACGTCTGGTTCAACCCGATCGGCGGCTGGGACGATCAGATTCTGACCGGCCAGCGGGTGCGCATCATGGCGGCGAATGGACCCGTGCCGGGCGTCATTGGCCGGCGGCCGGCGCATCTCCTGAGCGCCGAGGACCGCGGCAAAGCGAGCAAGATCAAAGAGCTCTGGATCGATATCGGAGCCACCTCGGGTGAGCAGGCACGCGAGCGCGTCGCGATCGGCGATCCAATGGTGATCGAGCAACCGATCGTCGATCTGGGAAACAACCGGATCGCCGCACGCGGGGTCGACAATCGTATGGGTGCCTGGATCGCGCTCGAAACGCTGCGCACGCTTTCGGGCAACCGAGCGGCTGCCGACGTATACGCCGTCGCCGCGGTGCAGGAAGAAATCACCTTTCTCGGCGCGCGCACCAGCGCCTTTTCGCTCGATCCGGATGTCGCGGTTGTGCTCGACGTGACGCATGCGACCGATCATCCGGATGCCGACCGGCGCGGGCAGGGCGATGTCCGCATCGGCGGCGGACCGGTGTTATCGCGCGGCGCGGCCGTCAATCCGCGGGTCTTCCAGAAATTTGCCGAACTGGCACGAGCGCACGAGATCCCTTTCGCCGTCGAAGCATCGGGACGTTCAACGGGCACCGACGCGGACGCCATCGCACCAGCGCGTGGCGGCGTGCCGACCGCGGTCGTTTCGGTCGCCAATCGCTATATGCACTCGCCGAACGAGGTGATCAGCCTCGACGACCTCGATGCGGCCGTTCGCCTGATCGCGCTCTTCGTCGCCGATCTGGGCGCTTCAGCCGATTTCACCCGGCGGTAGCGTCATGAGCGGGCGCCATCGCGGACGATAAACGGCGCCCGCTTGACGTCTCGTGTCCTACTCTCGTAGGATAGTTCTACACGTTTTTCCAGGTAGTACCCAGGAATCGGTGAACGAAATGTCCAGACGACTTAGCACCGTCACCCGCAAAGGTCAGGTCACGATCCCTGCCGAAATACGCGATGCGCTGCACATCAGAGAGGGAGATACTGTCGCGTGGAGTCGGGAGGGGAATGAAGTTCGCCTCTCTCCCGTCCGCTTTACGATCGAGACTGCGTTCAGCTCCGTCGAGCCAGGGCACCAACCAGAAGACTTCGAGGCTCTGGAGCGGGCAGCGAAGGCGGCAAAAGCCAGGGCAACGATTGACGAACTCAATCAGCATGAAGATTCACCTGAACCGGCATGAAATGGCTGGACACGAACATCCTCATCCGCTATCTGACCGGTGACGATCCTGTAAAGGCGCGGGCGTGCCTCGAACTCTTCAAACGAGTGGCGGATGGAGTCGAGGAGCTGACGACCAGCGAGACGATCATCGCCGAAGTCACCTATGTTCTGAGCTCCCAGTACGACCTGACACATGCCGAAATCGCGGACCGATTACAACCGTTTCTGGAGATGAGTGGGCTGAAGCTCACTCATAAACGGGT
>JAICWZ010000450.1 GCA_025966355.1 Thermomicrobiaceae bacterium | reverse complement strand
GGCAACCTTGGTGTGATCCTCGACCGGCTCATCGAAGGTCGAAATGACGACCTCGCCGTCGACGGAACGGCGCATGTCGGTCACTTCCTCCGGTCGCTCACCGATCAGACAGACCATCAGATGCACGTTCTCGTAATTGCTGGTGATGCCATTGGCGATCGCCTTGAGCAGCAGCGTCTTACCCGCTTTCGGCGGAGAGACGATCAGGCCGCGCTGGCCGCGACCGATTGGCGCCACGAGGTTGACGAGGCGGGTCGAAAGGATGTGTGGCTGCGTTTCGAGATCGATGAGTTCGAGAGGGAAAATCGGGGTGAGTGAGTCGAAGTTCGGTCGGCGCCGCGCGGTTTCCGGGTCCATCCCGTTGACCGCCTCGACGCGCAAGAGGCTGAAATACTTCTCGCTGTCTTTCGGCGGTCGCACATGGCCGGAGATCCAGTCGCCGGTACGCAGACCGAAGCGTCGAATCTGCGACTGCGAGACGTAGATGTCGTTCGCACCCGGCAGGTAGCGCTCGCCGCGCAAGAAGCCGTAGCCGTCGTCGATGATGTCGAGCACGCCCTGGCCGAAGATATTCCCCTGTTGTTCGGTTTGTGCCTGAAGAACGCGACTGATGAGGTCGTGTTTCTTCATCCGGCTGTACCCGTTGACCTCAAGATCTTTGGCCAGGTCTTGCAGTTCGGGTAACGTTTTCGTTTCAAGCTCGCTAATTGTGACTGTCATCCTCTTCCTCTTCCCCACTCAGGTCCGGCGCATTGGCAGACTGGAGCTGAGGAGTGTTTCCATACGGTTCATTGTGGTTGGCATTTCATCGCTCTTCGTTGGTACATCGGTGTGGCTGATCCCGGAGGTGTCGAGTTTGATGCATGCTCGTCGAATCAGCTGTGCGGTTAGGGGTCCCGTGCGCGCGTCTCGAACGCGCAGCCACGCCAACACGCAAGGACCGATCTTGCCGGTGGCCCCGCACCCGTCGCCAGTCGCCAGACGTTTGACCGTCCGACCACGTTACAACTGCCTCTCATTGCGCAAAGATGTTCAATCCTGAAGGGTCTCCCAGCACTCGCCTCAGACCGGCGCGCGCGGCGGGCGTGTATTGGCGCTGGTGGCTCACTCTTGACACGAATCGAGCAGCAAATTCAAGGACATAATGCCGCACTCGAGTCAGACCGATTTGAAATCGCCAGCGGCAAAACGGGGTTGCGGTGCCGTGGTTGGCACCGCCCGCAGTATAACATCCAATAGAACTCTAGTCAAATGGAACGGCCGCGAATTCTTTCAGTTTTCGGAGCCGGTGCGTGGCCAGCACCCGTCGTACCGTTCCCGATCGTGATCGCATCACCAGCGATTCGGTTGTCGCGCCATCGGCCGTGTAATGCACCCCCTGCATTAACTCGCCGTCGGTAATGCCGGTCGCCGCAAAAAAGACGTTGTCTGATTTCACCAGATCATCCTGGGTCAGAACCTGATCCAGGTCAAGCCCCGCCTGAATCGCGAGATCACGCTCGCCGTCATTACGCGGCCAGAGCATACATTGGATTGCGCCGCCGATACACTTGATCGCCGTCGCTGAAATCACGCCTTCGGGCGAGCCGCCGATTCCCATCAGCACATCGACGCCGGTGCCCGGTGAGGCCGCCAGCAGCGATCCGGCGACATCGCCATCCGAGATCATCTTGATGCGCGCGCCAACCGCTCGAATCTGCTCAACCAGCTCGGCGTGGCGTGGCCGGTCGAGCAGGACGACCGTCACATCCTGCACTCGCATCTTCTTGACTTCCGCGATCCGCCCCAGATTCTCTTCGACCGACGCCCGGATATCGATCACTCCGGCCGCTTCAGGTCCGACCGCGATCTTGTTCATGTAGACGATGTGCGGCGGGTAGTACATCGATCCGCGTTCGCCCACGGCAACGACCGAGAGCGAGTTCGGCATCCCCTTCGAGAGCAACGTCGTGCCGTCGATTGGGTCGACCGCGATGTCGACCTCCGGTTCTTCACCCGTACCGACTTCCTCGCCGATATACAGCATCGGCGCTTCGTCTTTCTCGCCCTCGCCGATCACGACGATGCCGCTCATGTGGACCGAGGCCATCATCGTACGCATGCCGTTTACGGCCCCCTGATCGGCGGCATTCTTGTCGCCACGGCCCATAAACGGCGCCGCACCGAGCGCGGCCGCTTCAGTCGTTCGCACCAGCTCCATCGCCAGGTTGCGATCAATGGTTATGCTCACGCCTTCGCCTCCTTGTCCTTGCCATCGACATGCGGTTAGCGCGCAAACGGGGTCAACGCGTCCGGCTCACGCGCTTCCAGCCACTCTTCGGCATGGCCCGGCAACTCGGTCACGCTGCCGATCTCGACCGTGCAATTGGGCAACGAACGCACAAACGCGCTACCGTAGCGCCGGCCGACGATCCGCCTGTCCAGTATCGCGCAAACGCCCCGATCCGACGCGCTCCGGATCAACCGGCCAAACCCCTGCTTGAAGCGC
>JAICWZ010000085.1 GCA_025966355.1 Thermomicrobiaceae bacterium | reverse complement strand
AGGGGAAGACGATCATCCGCGTTCGTCCCTGACGACCCGTGGATGGGGACTCCAATGTGGGCGCGTGGACGCTCCCGGTCGGCATCCCTGGCGGTATTCTCGCGCTAGCCGGCGCCGCCATCTTGTGGTTCCGTCCGACGCATGGCGCCCTTCCGCGCTTGCACTGGATACGTGCCAGAGGAGAAGTAACCGGGATCTGCAGCGGCGCGCTCAGCAGTGATGGCTGCGAGAGACACGATGTCGTATCAGTGATCCTGCCCACCCTTTTTAGACAGGCCCCGGGTGGCCGCCACTGCAGCGTCGGGTCAATGGACGAATCGACGGCCGGTAACGCGTTGCCCGTCAGACTAATGGGAAACAGCTCAGCATTTGACGACTGAGTATTGGAAGTTTGACGGCGCTCCATGCGTTCCATAACAATTGATCGGCTGTGGGTGTCACGGCCAGCTGAAAGGTTTCGGGAACGATGCATTCGCGAGACGAGATTCGCCTCACGACGCTTTCAAACTGCGCCGGCTGAGCATCCAAGTTGGGCCCTGGTGCCCTGGCGCAGGTGCTGCGTCCGCTTGCTCAACGCCACGATATCAACGTCCTGGTTGGACTACAGACCAGCGACGACGCTGCCGTTTACCGTCTGAACGACGACCTGGCGCTCGTGCAAACGGTCGATTTCTTCACGCCGGTGGTCGACGACCCATACACCTACGGTGCCATCGCCGCAGCGAACGCGCTCAGCGATGTCTACGCCATGGGCGGCGATGTGCTGCTGGCGCTCAATATCGCGGCGATGCCCGAAGATCTGCCGCTCGAGATCGTGCAGCTCATCTTCGAAGGCGGCGCCGACAAGGCAGCCGAGGCGGGCATTGTCATTGCCGGTGGTCATACCGTGACCGACGACGAGCCGAAATATGGACTCGTCGTCAGCGGCACGATTCACCCTGACCGAATTCTGACTAAGGCAGGCGCCAAGGCGGGCGACGTGCTCTATCTCACGAAGCCGATCGGAACCGGGGTCATCACGACGGCGCTCAAGGGTCAGGCAGCGGAACCGGAGCACGTCGAAGCCGCCGTTGCCTCGATGATGCGCCTCAACCGCAATGCGTCGCGCCTGATGCGCGAGGTTGGCGTCAGCGGCGCGACCGACATTACCGGCTATGGGCTGGCCGGACACACCATGGAGATGGTTGACAAGAGCGGCGTGATGATCAGGCTGATTGCCTCCCTTGTCACGCTGCTCGCCGGCGCCGAGCGTTACGCCCGCGAAGGCCGGCTGCCCGGTGGCGGCGGGCGAAACGTCGCCTATTACACGACGCTGGATGCGCCGAAGTTGACAATCGACGAACGAGTGCCGCAGGAATTGGCCGATCTCATGTTCGATCCACAAACATCCGGCGGCTTGCTCATCGCCGTGCCTGGCGAACGCGCTGAACGGCTCGAAGCGGCATTTGCCGAAGCGAATGAACCTCTCTGGCAGATCGGTGACGTTTCCGAGGGTTTCGGTTTGGTGGTGACGGCTGAGTGACCGACCGCATCAATCCAGACGATTACCGCATCATCACCAAGAACCGGCATCAGCGACCGCTCGAGTCAAACATGCCACGCCGTCCGCCGAAACGTGAACCATCCGCCTGGTGGTCGACGCTCAACGACCTTGGAATTCAACCGAGCAAGGCGCTCGGCCAGAATTTTCTGCACGATCGCGGAATCGTGCGCCGCATCGCGGAAGCGGCAGAGATCGGGGCCGGCGATCTCGTCGTTGAGGTTGGTCCGGGGCTCGGCGTGCTGACAGAGGAACTTGCCGAGCGCGCCGGTCAGGTCATCGCGATCGAGCTGGATCAGCGCCTCGCCGCATACCTGCGTGAACGCGCGCTGCCAAATACCGAGATCGTCGAATCCGACATCTTGCAGACCGATCTGCATACGCTGACCGGCGGGCGCCGCTACATCGTCGTCGCGAATCTCCCGTATTCGGTCGCGGCGGCCGCCATCTCACACCTGCTGGAGAGCCCAACGCCTCCCGCGCGGCTCGTCGTCATGGTGCAACGCGAGGTCGCTGAGCGGATTATCGCCACGCCGCCCCATATGAATCTGCTCGCGGTATCGGTCCAACTCTTCGGTGCTCCGCGCATCATGTTCACGATCGGACCGGGCGCCTTCGTCCCGGCACCGACCGTCGATTCCAGCGTGATTCGCATCGATGTCTTCGCCTCGGCCGCCATCGAACCGACGAAACGCAAAGCGTTCTTCCAGATGGTGAAAGCTGGATTCCGCCAAAAGCGCAAGCAGTTGGCAAACGCGCTGGCCGCTGCACCCGGCCTGAGCAAGGAGATCGTCGAGCCGGCGTTGATCGCCTGCGGTATTGACCCGGCGCGTCGTGCTCAAACGCTCTCGCTCGACGAATGGGCCCGCCTGCATGCGGCGCTCACGAGCGCTCGCTCCCATGACTGACCTACGACTCAACAAACCGCTCCGGTTGCTAGCGCCTGCCAAGATCAACCTTGGCCTCGAAATCACCGGCAAGCGCCCGGACGGCTACCACGAGATCGTCACGATTCTGCAGACGATCGATCTCTGTGACGAAATCGTACTGACACCGGCCGAACGCTTCGCCTACACGCGCGATCCACGCATTCCGCTGCAGGATGATCTGATCCTGCGCACACTCGATCTCGTACGCGCTCGCCTGGGTTTGTCATTGCTGGCGGAACTTCGCGTACACAAGCAGATCCCACTCGCGGGCGGGTTGGGCGGCGGCAGTAGCGATGCCGGAACGCTGCTCGCCGCGATCGGCCGGCTCGCCGGCATTTCAGACGCTGAACTGCTTCCGATCGCCGCGGAATTAGGAAGCGACGTGCCGTTCTTCCTTCGTGGCGGCACGGCCCTCGCGACCGGCAGCGGCACCGATCTGGAACCGCTTCCCTCGCCCAGCACGCCGTTCCCGCTCGTTCTCGTTGTTCCGGACGTCGGGATCCCACGAAAAACAGCCACGCTCTACGCCAGTCTGACCGCCGGCGACTTCAGCGACGGCGAACTCACCCGGCAGATCGCCAACCAGTTACGTCAAGTCAACCCGATCGACCGCGCCATGCTCCAGAATGCGTTCGCCCGTGCGCTCGATGCCTACGCGCCGATTCGTGAGGCGCGTGACGCGCTCGAACGAGCCGGAGCAAACGTCGTCCTGCCGAGCGGAGCCGGACCGAGCCTAATCGGCATATTCCCGAGTCAGGAGTCGGCCGAAGCAGCGCTTATTGACTGGCCGTCGGCCCGTAGATTCCTTCCCAGGCTCGTTGCTGCTCGTCGCTGACGCGCATAAACACGGCGCTGGCGGTCGCGAGGAGATCGCCCGAGGCTGAGCGCAACTCCCCGGCCGCTTCGACGAGGCGGCGACGATCACGCGTAACGCGGCCGATCACGAGAAGCGGTTCCGTCACCGGCACGGGGCGTTTGAACTCGATCTCCAATTTGGCAGTCACTGCGAGGTGGCCGCGATCGATCACGGCCCAACTCATCGCCTCGTCAAGCAGCGTTGAGACGATCCCACCGTGCATCATCGCGGCGTATCCCTCGTGAACCTTCTTCGGGATGAAATGCGCCTGCACGTCGTCGCCGGCTCGATGGAATTTTAAGCGCAACCCGATCGGATTCTGCTCGCCGCAGCCAAAACAACCGTGATCGGGTGCTGTATTAACGAGTTCTTCGCGCGCCATGCCGCTCCCTTCCGCGTTTTCGAGGATAGCATACGGTCTCGAGAGCCACGGACGGGCAGCGATCAAGTTTCGCGCGCCGGATGAATTTGGTTGAATCAAGTCGATGAACTCTGGGGACGGGCGAGCGATTCGCCATCATCGATGAGGATGGATGAGTTCACGGTTGAGATGGAAAAAGGTTGTGGCGATCATTCTGGCGGTCGCCGGCCTGATCGTCGTTGTCGTTCTGCTTCTGACCCAGTTCGTTCTGGTCGAATCACCGATACAGCGGCCGACCGCACCACCAGCGGTGGTGCGGCTGCGTGCGAATTGGCAACCGGCGATCCTGCTTCCGAATTTCCTGCCCGCGTGTTTGACGTACGACCCGGACGGAGCGCGTATCGATCTTGATCCGGATGCCAGCGGCGGACAATCTCTCGTCGTCGGGCTCATCGCCTCCAACGAGGCTGCTTGTCGTGACGCGGAAAACGCGAATGTCCTCATCACGCAGGCGCCGGCGTTGCGTTCGTTGCATGGCACGGTCACAACGATTACCGAAGGGCGAATGCAGTTTGCGCGCATCGCGCAGACCGCGGCGAACGGACAAGACGACGTGACGCTCCAATGGCACTGCCGCATCGACATTATGTGCAGACTGTCGGGGACGACCGGTTCGTTGATTACCGAAGATGTGCTGGCAAAGATGGCGAATTCATTTGCGATCATCCGACCGACACCGTGACACGACGGCACGTACTCATTGAGCGACGTTCGAGAGAACCTGGCGCGGCGGCCGCTCTTCGCGGCAGCAAGGGCATCGCTGCCGGACGATCGTCTGGATTGACAGGCGAAAAGACTACTCTCTAGAATTGCCGTGACTCACTGACCAGGAGGACGCATTCGGTGCAATCGAGGACCCTGAACGGGCGCTACCGCCTCGACCAGTTGATCGGGGAGGGGGGCATGGCTGTCGTTTATCGCGGCTATGACCTCGTTCTGGGCCGCGTCGTTGCCATCAAACTACTGCGCGAACAGTTTGGTTCTGACCAAAATTTTCTGCTCCGCTTCAACCGCGAGGCGCAATCCGCGGCGCGCCTGACGCATCCGAATATCGCCAACGTCTACGACGTCGGCCACGACCGCGATACGCACTACATCGTCATGGAGTTCGTCAACGGCCCCAACCTGAAGGACCTCATCCGTCGTCAGGGGCCGTTCAGCGTCGACGGCGCGGCCTTCATCCTGCGGCAGGTCGCTGATGCACTCGACGCCGCCCACCGACACGGTCTGGTTCACCGCGACGTCAAGCCGCAAAACATCCTGGTCGATGAGAACGGCCAGGCCAAGGTCGTCGATTTCGGCATCGCCAAGGGGCTGAGCGACAGCAACCTGACGGAAGCCGGGACCGGTATGGGAACCGTGCATTACGTCTCGCCGGAGCAGGCGCGCGGTGAACGCGCCACGCCAGCCTCGGACATCTATTCGACCGGCATCGTCCTCTACGAAATGTTGACCAAGCAACTTCCTTTCGATGCCGATACGCCGGTTGGCGTGGCGATGCAACACGTCAGCGCAGTGCCGCCGTCGCCCCGCGAATTCAATCCGAGCATCCCGCCGCAAGTCGAAGACATCGTGATGCGCGCGCTGGCCAAGGATCCCGAAGATCGCTATCCAACCGCCTCGGCGCTGGCGGCGGCGCTCGACCACTGGGAGGAAGCACCCAACGAGGTGCAATCGACGCGCGTCCTCGCGGGCGCCGCTGGAGGCGCGACGCGTGGCGCCAGACCACGAAGCGCGGCAGCAGCGGGCGGCTATGGTGCCGGGCGCGCTGGTGCTCGCACGGCAACGCGACCGAATCCGCGCGAGCAGCCGTTTCGCGATGACGTTGGTTGTGTTACCTGGCTGATCGGCTCGGCTATTTTGATCGGCCTCGTCGGTCTGGTCGTGCTCGGCTTCAAACTGGGAGATTTCTCGTTCCTCGATCCCTCCGGCGCCGGGACCGCCACCTCGACAGCGCAGGTTTCGACACCGGCCCCATCCGCCAGCGTGCCGGTCGCGGCCAAGAGCCCCACCGCGACCACGACGCGGGCGACACCGAGTCCGACTTCCAACGCAACCCCAACCGCAACCGGTACGGGCACGCCGGCCGCGTCACCGACCGCGACGGAAACCCCATCGCCGACGCCGACTGAGACTCCGTCGCCGACACCGAGCGCAACGGCCACGGCAGCGACGGCCAACGTGCCAAATCTCATCAACAGCACGCTCGATCAAGCGCAGACGGCCGCGCTGCCAGGCGAATTCAAGATCGATGCGCAGAAAGTTTATTCCGACGTCTTTCCGCCAAATAAGATCTTCGATCAGGATCCGGCGCCGGCCACACAGGCCCCACGCGGTTCGACCATCAAGGTGAAGGTCAGCCTTGGCTCGCAATTTGTCACGATTCCGAACCTCGTCGGCCAACCGGTAGCGCAGGCCAAGAGTCAGCTGGAGGATTCCGGCCTGACGGTGAATGTCGTCGAGCAGGGGAGCAAGACCGTGGCGCCCGGCACGGTCATCGGGACTGATCCGTCGGGGCAGGTCCAAAATGGAAGTACCGTCACGCTCTACGCCAGCGTTGGCGATCAGGTGAAGGTACCCGAAGTCTACAAGGTGCCGTATCAGCAAGGAATATCGCAGCTGGAGAACGCTGGATTGTCCGTCTCTTCCGCGGTTCCTCAATCCTGCGCCCAAATTCAAGCGCAAGACAGCACATTCAATTGTTCTACCTTCCCCAATGGCGGCATCGTCAGTGGCACGTTGCAGTGGAATAGTTGGGTGCCGCGCGGCTCTTCGATTGCCGTCGCGTATTACAACGCATCGGCACCGTAGTGTTCCTCGCCGTCTGGCAGCGATTTCGCCGCTACGCGAAGGGGCGACCGTCCTGGCGCATTCTTATCCGCCCAACCACGCTCACCATCACCGTCGCCGTCCTGCTCGGGGCCACGGCCGGCCAGCTTCTGGTGAGCGCCGGTGACAATGACCAGATCGTCGTCGGGAATACCGGTGGCACGCTGAGCAGCATCATCCGCGTCGACAACGCGCTGATCGTCTTCGGCGGCGGCAATGCTCGCAGCGATCTCGCCGATCTCCTTGGTCGATCGACGCTGCCCTGGAAGCGACAGGTCGACCTATTAGTCATTCCCGGATGGGATAATCAACAAGCGTTAGGAGCGCTCGGCCTTCTGGAACGGCAGGACGTGAAGCAGATCGTGATCCTCGGCCAGCCCTCCACCGAGACGGTCTGGACCGTGCTCTATCAACGAGCGAGCAGTCGAGCGATACCGGTCAACGTCGCCAGCAACCAGAGCCGGATCGACATCGACTCGGATGTGCATCTGGAACTGACCGCGAGCGATCCGCTCTCCAGCGACTCGGCTGAATTCGCGCTGCTGACCCTGCGCTTTCACGCGGTTCAACTCGCATTCCTCGACGCATCCAAAGACGGCATTGACGTACTGAAAAGCGCTGGTGCGATGCCAATCCGCACCCATGCGCTGGTGCTCTCGCGAACCGCGACCAACCTGACAATCAGATCGACGCTCCGCGTTCAACCATCTGCCGCACACAGCGACGATTTCGATCTCGCATCGAGCAACTACCAGCGCGAACTGGGCAGCGGCGAACGCGTTACTGTCGACCTGGCGCCCAACGAATTGCGGCTCACCCTCGATGCGGTGCAGTTCAGCGGCGGAACGCCCGCCGCATCGCCCACGGCCGGTTGACGAACGTTTCGTGGTAATCTGCACCGTTGGATGAAGCCT
>JAICWZ010000040.1 GCA_025966355.1 Thermomicrobiaceae bacterium | reverse complement strand
CGGCTGGCAAGTAAGGCATCGGCCAGATCGGCGATCGTCTGCGCTGGTGGATCGCAGACCGCGAGATAACCGATCAGCCGGCCGAACATCGGCGGAAAACCATAGCGCCGGGCATAAAAGCGTCCGAGATGATCAGCGAAAGTCAGTTCTGCGTCAGTCGGCATCGTGCTGCCCTCCATGGCGAGAGTATACAGCGATCACTGAAATAACACAAATCCGTGTTATCGCAGTGATCGCTATACCACGTCCTGCTCGATGACTCCCGTGCCGTGTCCTCGTCATCCTTAGGCGATAGCGAGGGATCTCTTCTGGCTTGCTCCGGCGATCACGCGGCAGGAGGACGGGAGGAGATTCCTCGCTGCGGCTCGGAATGACGGGTAAGGCGGGTTGAAATGAGGGCAGAGGGGCGGAAGCGGCAACGAGTCGCCGCCAACACAAAACCGCCGATCGGAATGATCGGCGGTGATGCAGTCGTGGGTTGAGGCTCGGTTCAGGCGGCCGGTTCGTCCGAGCGCGGTTCGGCCGGTTCGGTTTGCGTGTTGGCGTGCAGATCGCTCGGCGGCTCCGGCGGAGGAGCCGCTTCAGGCAGCCCGCCGAGGTCGGCCAGCGGATCGGCCTTGGTCGGCCTGGCTGGTTCGCCGTTGGCCGGCGCACGCACGTAGGCCGGCGGGTTGGCCGGAGGATGCATCGCATTTGTCAGCGTTGGACGCACATCGACGGCCGAGGCGATCGAGCGGGTCGTATCCTGGATCTCGCCCGACATGTTGCGGAATTCACCCTGGATCTCGCCTTTGACCTGCTGGAACTCATTCATTGCGTCCTTGAACTCGTCCGTCAAACCACCGGACATCGAACGCATTTCGCGCACGAACTTTCCGGCGCTACTGGCCAGTTCAGCGAACTTTTCCGGTCCGAAGATAATGAAGGCTATGACCGCGATAACCAGAAACTCGGTCGGCCCCATGCCGAAGAAACTCATGGTGCCTCTCAGATCAAGTAGGCCTGCTACCACAATCCTGCGAACGAAAACCGCCCGGTTGCCGAATCAGCACCCTCTCAGAACCGACGCAAGGCCGGGGGTTGCTGAAAACTATACGCCAATTAACGTATCGTTGCACCCTGGCTATTCGCGGGCGTGCTGCCCGAATACACGAAAGGGCCGTTGGTGCCCGCATCGATTGAACAGCTCATTCACGCGGCGATCGCCGCCCAATACCCCGACGCGTCGGCCATTTCGATTATCGACGCGCGCCGGCTGGATGATCGGCCGGCCGATTCGCTGGTGCGCGTTACCTGGAGCAGCGACGGCGTCACACAAATTCGGCCGTTTCTAGTCCGTTTCGAACCGGCGCAACGTGTCGCGTCAGAAGGCGCGCTTCTCCCGATTCTGGCGTTGCACGGTATTCCGGTGCCTCGTCTGCTCTACGTCGAACCGAGCGAACTCGGATCATATCTGGTGCTGGAGCAGGTTGCCGAGGCGTCGATTGGGACGAGTTTTACCGAATCCGGCATGCGGTGGGAACTGTCGGCGCTCGGCTTCACCTATGGCCGGATGCTGGCGCGAATCCATGCGCTCGACTGGTCGCAACTTTTCCCCTGGCTGGCCGACGCGGAGGTGCTGCCCGAAGACGTCATCGACGATCAGCTCGGCGCCTGGTGGGTCGAACGCGAAGAGCAGATCTCACACATATCGGGAGAGTATCGATCGATCTCCGAAGCCGCACTCGTCTGGCTCGACGCGCACCGGCCGGTCGAAGTGTCGCTCTGCCTCTGCCACGGCGACTATCGACCAGCGAACGTGCTGGCGACCGACGATGAGGTACGCGCCGTGCTCAACTGGAGCGAGGCGCGCGTGACCGACGCCTCGTACGACCTGGCCTTGCTGCCCTTCGATATTCGCGCACTCGGCCTTCCGGGCGACGATGCTGATCTGGTACATCAGGCGATTATCGGCTCCTACGTGCAAGCCTCGACATGCGCCATCGGCAACCTACCCTTCTACGCCGTTCTGCGCTTGCTGACGGCCGGTTTGCAGGCACTCGACGCCGATGGCGTGACGCCGGCACCGCTGCCCGCCTTCAGTTCGGACGTCGATGAACTCTTTGGTGCGCTGCGCGAGGTCATGGCAGGCGGCGACAAACCGCTCTGGCGCGCGTAACCCGCTCCCCTACGGAAACGATAAACCGCCGGAGCCTGGTGGGGCTCCGGCGGTCGTCCGATGAGGTCATCGAACGCAAATCAGACGACCAGCGAGGGAGCGGGCGAAAAGAGCGTGCTGATCGCGTTGACGCGGGTGACGAGATCCGACAACATCTCGGCCGTGATCGACTGTGGACCGTCGCAGAGCGCCGCCTCCGGATTGTCGTGTACTTCAACGATTAGACCGTGCGCACCGGCCGCGACGGCCGCCAGCGACATCGGCGCAACCAGTTCGCGCAGTCCGGTGCCGTGACTCGGATCGACGATGATCGGCAGATGGGTGAGCTGCCGGAGCAGCGGCACGACATTGAGATCGAGTGTGAAACGGGTGGCCGTATCGAAGCCGCGGATACCGCGCTCGCAGAGCACGACGCGATCATTGCCTTCGGCGAGGATATATTCGGCGGAGAGGAGCCATTCCTCGACAGTGGAAGCAAAACCGCGTTTGAGCAGGATTGGCAAACCGCTGGCGGCGGCCCGGCGGAGGAGCGGGACGTTCATCATGTTGCGGCTGCCGATTTGCAGCATGTCGGCGTAGGACGCGACGAGCTCGACCTGTTCCGGTTCCATCACCTCGGTGACGAATGGAAGCCCGGTTCGCTCGCGCGCTTCGGCCAGGATCTGCAAGCCTTCTTCACCCATCCCCTGGAAGCTGTAGGGTGACGAGCGTGGCTTGAAGGCGCCGCCACGGAGCATGACGCCGCCGGCTTCGCGAACGAGATCGGCGGTGCGCAGCGCCTGCTCGCGCGATTCGACCGCGCAGGGACCGGCGATCATGACCGGCGATTCGCCGCCAAAACGGACGTCGCCGACCTGAACGACGGTCCCCTCGGGCCGCACCTCGCGCGCCGCCAGCTTGTACGCTTTGCGGCCGGTGTGGACGTGCGAGACGCCCGGCATGGTGCAAATGACGCCCGGCAAATCGCCATCGACGGGGCGTCCGTTAATGCCGATCGCCAGCGGCCCGGCGTCGCGAATCAGATGCAATTCGTAGCCGTTCGTTCGCAAGAGCGCGACAACATTATCTGCCTCCGCTTCACTCGCATCCGACTGCATCGTTACGATCATCTGGGTACCCTCTCCGTTTCCCCATTGGACCACCTGGCCCATTTCCGCCCGATTCACGGCAAACAAAAAAGCAGAGGTCAAACCCCTGCTCACCCTCCGGCATTGCTGGTTGTATACGGGGCTAGCGGCTCAACGCCTTTCGCCCCACCAGCAACGCCGGAGGGGTAAAATAGACGTAATACCATGCGGTGTGTTGAGCGTAGCTCCTCAGTCCATCCATAATGACGGCATACTACCCGATCCCGGAATCAAAGTCAAGGACGCTTTCTCTCGCAGAGGCCCGGAGGGGGCAGAGTTTTTCGTAGATCTCATTTCCGCGCCTCTGCGCCGCTGCGAGAGAATCAGTCGTCAACCGGTTCGCAACGTCCATTAGACGCCGGCGTCGGCTTCCAGCGTTCCCGCGCCGTCGGCGAAGACCTCGGTATCACCACGCCCGATCTCGGCGTAGCAGCCGGGGCAGACGCGCAGCAAACGGTCGCACACGGCCGGAGATTCGCCATTGCCGGAGATCATATACGTCGCATCGCTTACCGGCATGCCGCAGACATCGCAGTACATCATCGGTGTGCCGCTGATCTCAGACGATGGGTATTCCGCTTCATAGTCATACATCGGCGATCCCCTTCCTGATTCGCGGGCGTAAATGTTCGACGGTGTAGATTGCTCAAGTTCGGGAGGTTCGGTCCTCGCGGTTCGCCGGCGTGGGTTCGATGTCGCAAAGAGCGCGCCACGCATCGTCAGGATCGGAATAGCTCTCGAAATTGACAGCGTGCGATTCAGCGTGTCGGATGGAGCGTATGACGAATCAGGATGAAGGCGGGAACGGCAGTGATGACGACGAGCGTGATGGCATAGGGCGCGGCCGAACTGAAATCGAGCACTTCGCCGTTGGTCGTTGCCCAGAGCGCCGTCGCCAGCGTGTGCTTGCCGGTCGGGTGGAGCAACAGCGTCATCGTCAGCTCCTTGCCCGCGTTGAGGAAGACCAGCATGGAGCCAGCCGCGACGCTCGGAAGCGCCAGCGGCAGCGTAACGCGCAAAAAGGTGATGAGCGGCCCAACGCCGAGCGAGCGCGAGATGTTGTCATAATGTGGCGATGCTTGCACAATGCCGCCTTGCTGCGCCCCGACCGCGATCGGCAAGAAGAGGATGACGTACCCGACGACCAGCAACGCGCTCGTCTGATAAAAGGGGTAGAGCCAGCGGACCGAGAGGTAGACGAGTGCCAGCGAGATGACCACGCCGGGGAGCGAGTGCGCGACCCAGGTGGCGCGTTCGCTGAGCGTGGCGATCCAGCCCGGGAAGCGGACGGCGAGCAGGCTGACCGGTAGGGCGACCAGCGTCGCGGCGAGCGCCGTGGCGAGCGAGGTTTGAGCCGTGTAGCTGGCAGCCGCCCCGAGTTCAGCCCAGTCGATGGGCGCCCCGGAGTGTGTCAGTGCGTTCACCAGCCCGTTCACCATCGAATAGAGTGGCACGCCGAGCGCCAGCGCCATCAATAGCAGGCAAACGAGCAGCCAGAACGGCTTCAACGCGCCGAGGCGCCAGGGCGCCGCCGGACGCGGTGCACCACCACCGGTGCGCGTCGGCGCCGCATGTCCGCGTAAGAGCCAATCGCCGCCGAGCAGGATGAATGCGCCGAGCGCGAGAACAACGGAGAGAGTACGGGCGGCCTCCGGTGCGCTGAGCACCGTGACGCGCTGCACGATCGCGGTCGTCAACGTCTGGTAGCGCAGCAGTTCGAGCGCGCCGAATTCGGCCATCATATGCAGAGCGATCAGCAGCGACCCGCCCGCGATGGCGGTGCGTAGTTGTGGCAACGTCACGCGGAAAAACGCGGTGAATGCGTTCGATCCAAGCGCGCGTGCCGTTTCTTCATGTGCCGGATCGAGCCCACGCAAGGCGGCGACGACCGGCAGGTAGACGTACGGATAGACGGCGAGGCTCAAGACGATAACGGCACCGCGCAGCCCGTAGATAAACGTCGACTGTGGCATCACTCGATAGCCCGTGGCGACCCACGTATATGACGTGACGAAGGCCGGGATACCGAGCGGCAATGCGAAGAGCACCGTCCAGAGCGAACGGAAGGGCAGGTCGGTGCGCACGACCAACAGCGCCAGGCCGACGCCGAGCGCAATGCAGACGGCGGTGACGCAGGCCGTCAGCGTGATCGTGTGGATGATAAGCGTGCCGGTCGTCGGGCTCCGCAGTTCGTGGATCAGGAGATTGGGGCTGAGACCACCGCGAAGGAGCAGATAGCCGACCGGTGCCAGCGACAAGAGCGCGATGACCAGCGCGAGAATGGTAAGCGCCGCCGGCGGTCGCGTTCGTTGCGACCGCCGGCGGCTCCGTCCGACTGGGCTTGATGCAGTCGTTGGGCCGGACATGGACTCTACGCGATCAGGCGAAACAGGATCAGATGATGCCCGCTTCCGTTATCAGCTCTTTGGCCTTACTCACATCACCGAAGGTGCCTTGATCGACATCCGGTGGTTGCAAGTCGCTCAGCGGCTTCAATCCCATCGTGCTCTTCACATCGGGCGAGGCCGGGTATTGCGGTGTCGTCGTGGCGATCACCTTCTGCCCGCCGTCCGGCTGCGCCAGCCAGGCGAGGAACTGCTGCGCTTCGGCTTGATGCTTGCTCGATTTCAGTACCGCCGCGCCGGAGGCGAGAAGCAGCGAGCCGGCATCGTTGCTCATGAAGTGGACCTTCGACGTCATCTTGTCCGGGCCGCCCTTCGACTCGGCAAGAATATACCAGTAGTAGTGATTGCTCAGCCCGAACGGGATCTGCCCCGCTTCAACGGCGTCGCGCACGGCACCATTCTTCTGCAGGTTTTCACCGTTTGCCTTGATCCCCTTCAGCCAGTCAAGCGTCTTCTCTTCGCCGATCGTGTTGATCAGGTAGGTGACGGTGCTGACGAAGGCGCCGCTCGGCGCGTAGGCGAACTTGCCTTTCCACTTCGGATCAGTCAGATCCATGATGCTTTGCGGCAGGTCACCCTCGGCGATCAGGTTCGGATTGTAAAAGATGACGCGTGAGCGGGCGGCGTAGGCGAGCCAGTTACCGCTCTTCGGATTGAGGCGGGAATCGGTCAATGCCAGCGTCGAGGGATCAACCGGTGAGAAGAGCCCCTTCGCATCGAGCGCGGCTGCCTGGCCCGGCTCCTCGCTCATGAAGAGGTCCGCCTTCGAACGATCACCCTCTTCGATGATCTGATTCGCCAGATCAGCATCGCTGCCGGCACGAACTTCGATCTTGATGCCGGTCGCCTTTTCGAACGCTTCGGCCAACGCCTTGGCGAGATCCTCATGCTGGCCGGAATAGAGCGTCAGGGTGACATCCGAGGCCGCGGTGCTCGGCGTCGCCGTGTCACCACTGGTCAAGACGGACGGAGTCGCATCGGACGAAGGAGACGCAGCCGGCGTGCCCTCGGAGCCGGTCGCGGACGATGTGGTGTCCGCGGTGCCCGCACCGCTTGCGTCCGACGTTGCGGTCGACGAGGTGCTACTGCCGCAGGCGGTTGCGACCAGCAGGAGCAGGCAGGCGAGAACCGGCAGCAGCAGGCTGTATCGGTGCGACGATCGATCCGAACGAATCAATTGAATATCCCTCCTCATAGTTGCGAAAAGCGCGAACCGTTCGATTTTTGGCACAGCACGACCCAACCGGATGAGCCGGTACGGAAAACTGCGCGTGTTCGCTAGCGAGTCACAGAAAAGGCCGGAGCGGCGACACCCGCCGACCGGTTGCCTGCAATCCGAACGGCGACGAGATCGCCGGATGATGGCAATCGATTCCCCTGAATCCGAACGAGCACCGGCGGGCCGCTGCCGTCTTCCCCGAGACGGAGGCGTACGATGCCGTCGTGACCAAAGAAGCTGGTGCTGACAACCCGAGCCGCGGCCCCATGATCGGCGATTTCGAGCTGTTCGGGCCGGAGGAGCACCATGCACTGTTCCGATGTCGTGCCGCTCCCACCGGCCATGCGGACGGCGACGCAACCGAGCGCACACTCCGCGCAGGGCGCCGGGATATCGGGGTTATCGACGAAACGACCCGGCAGGAGGACAACTTCGCCGATAAAGGCCGCGATATGCGGGTCTCCCGGCGCGATGTAGATCCCTTGCGGAGAATCGGCCTGCACGACCAATCCATCGCGCATGATCGCCACGTGATCGGCGAGCGAGAGCGCTTCTTCCTGATCGTGGGTGACGAGTATCGCGGTGGTGCCGACGCGCTGCAGCAGTTCGCGCACCTCTTCACGCAGTTCGGCACGCAGCCCGGCATCGAGCGCCGAAAACGGCTCGTCGAGCAGCACGACGCGCGGATTCGGTGCCAGCGCGCGTGCCAGTGCCACCCGCTGCTGTTGACCGCCCGACAGCTCGCCCGGCCGTCGTTCGCCATACTCCGGCAGGCCGACGAGTTCGAGCAGTTCAGCGATCCGCTCGGCGCGCGCCCGCCGCGCCCGGCGCGAAAGCGAACGAAGCTGCCATGAGCCGAGGCCAAAGCCGACGTTCTGCGCGACGCTCAGATGCGGAAAGAGCGCGCCTTCTTGCGGCACGATGCCGATATTGCGTCGCTCCGGCGACACGTGCAGGCCGGGAGCCGCAAGGACGCGATCGCTTAGCCGGATCTCGCCGCTATCCGGTCGATCGAATCCGGCGATCAGTCGCAGGAGCGTCGTTTTGCCGCAACCCGACGCGCCGAGGATCGCCGTAAAGCTTCCGCTGACCACCGTGAGATCGACGCCACGCAACGCGGCGACGGGAGCGGGTCTGGCGGGAAACGTCTTGGTCACACCACGGACCGATAGCGCGATCGACGGCTGAGCCTGCGTGATCAGATGCTCTCGCACATCCAGTTCTTGCACGTATCCTCCAGAGCAGGAATCGGCGTCCCCAATCGCCGCTGAGTCAGATCCCCAGCTTTGCAAAGCCGATGATTTTACTCGGGATTATCTTAGCGATCCCGAGATGGCGTGTCAAGGAGGGCTGAGCGTCGGGCAGCTCTCTGATCGTTGCGTCGAGATCGCGCTTCGTTGTAAAGTCTATGGTTGATGTAAGAACGAGTGGATGAGTGACCTGTCACGATGTGACGTCGGGTAGGGCTCTCTTATTATTGACTCGTTGATCGAACAAAACCGTGCAATCACATTCCGCACTGAGACGAACCGAGAGGAACATCATGCAACAGTCGCGTATCCCCATTACGCGCGAGGGTCTCGAAAAACTGAACGAAGAATATGAGGATCTGGTCAACCGGAGGCGGCCGGAGATCGTGCGTGCCATCGCCCAGGCGCGCGAAGAGGGCGATTTGCGCGAGAACGCCGGGTACGACGCCGCCAAGAACGACCAGGGTTTTATCGAGGCGCGCATTCGTGAGATTGAACAACTGCTCAAGCGCGTCGACGTGATCGAGAACGACACCGCACCGGGACCATCCGGTGTCGTGCGGCTCGGCTCGACCGTGACGGTGGAGATCGACGGTGTCGAGGAGACATATACGATCACCGGACAGGTCGAGGCCAAGCCCCGTGAGGGCAAGATCTCCAATGAATCTCCCGTGGGGCGCGCCTTGCTCGGGCATCGAACTGGTCAAACCGTCGATATTCAAACGCCCGGTATGACGATGTCGGCCAAAATCGTCCGGGTCGAGGGTTAGCCCGTTGTCCGAGGCGAACGATCCGGCCGAGCGTCTGGCCGCATTTGTCGCCGCCGCTGAAGTCGACGCGGCGGTGCTCTTTCCCGAAGGTCCGACCGCGACGGTGGCCGAGGCAGCCGCGACGCTCGATGTACCGCCCACGCGGATCGTCAAATCGCTCCTCTTCGCGTCGCAGGGCGGCGATTATCTGCTGGTCGTCGCCTGCGGTGAGGCGAAGATCGACCGGCAGCGCCTGGCGGAGATCGCCGGGCTCCCGAAGCTGAAGCTGGCGAGCCCGGCGACGGTGCTGGCGGTTACCGGCTGTGCGGTCGGCGGGATGCCGCCGGTCGGGCACGGCGCGTCGCTGCCGGTGATCGTCGACAGGGCGGTGCTGGCCGAGCCGATCGTTTATGGTGGTGGTGGACGGATCGATGCCGTCTTGCGCATCCTACCGGAGGATATCGTGCGGCTTAACCGAGCGACGCTCGCTGATGTGACCGAGATGAACGGATGACCGGCGGCGATGCGAGAGTCGCGGAACTGATCGCGCTCAGCGAATCGGTTTATGATGCCTGCCTGTTACCGAACGGCTGTCTCGTCGCGGCGCCGTCGCAGTTGCCGGTCTACCCCGCGACGGCCAAGAGCTATCTCTACTGCTGGCCGGGGCGCGATCTCGGCTTCGCGCTGGTTGCCATGGAAGCGCTCAGGCGCGACGTCCGTGGGCCGCTCCTTGGCTGGCTCTGGGAGCGCGCCGAAGATTTTCAGCTGACCGGTCTGATTTACGAGGAATATCACCCGAACGGCCCGCGCAAAGGCGCCGAGTGGCAGCCGGATCAAGCGGGAACGCTCCTCTGGGCGCTCTGTAAAGCGCCGCGCACCGAAGATGTCG
>JAICWZ010000075.1 GCA_025966355.1 Thermomicrobiaceae bacterium | reverse complement strand
GTTGGGCCAGGCGGTGAGCCTCGTGACAATGGCTCACGATCTCCGGATGGTCGACCGCAATATCGGTTGCGTCACTCGTGAACTCTCCCACCTGGTAGCGATATCAATCGGTCGACCTTGTTGGCGGCACCATCAGGATCAATGACAAACGGTGGCTGCAGTGACCGCCAATGGTTAGCGAACAGGGTGCATTCAACCGATGGCAGTGGTCGGATATTGAGCGTGTTTCCGGATCAATCTACCGATTCGGTTCGGAATCCGCGTCTGTTCGATCGCCCGATTGACGTCGCGCCTGATGGTATGTAGCGACGGCCTCCCCATGCAACTCGCGTGACATGTGAACTTGTAGCGTCCACAGGAGAAGCCCCAGGACGAGAGCGACCGATGCGGTAGCGCCGCCGTAAACGACCCAATCCACTGCTGACGTCATACTTCGTTTCCTTCCGGAATCGCTCACCGTGGGATCCGTATCCCCGGTTCCCCTATTCCAAGTGAAAATGCGCGCATAACGCGTGCCGAGGCTCGGTGGAGCCGACTTGTGTGATAGTCACTTTGAGCTGGCTTTAGCAGGCAGACAAGCGCCGACTCGCGGACATGGGAAGAAGGCAATTGAAGTGGATATTTTGGGGAAGCCTCGTGCGGTATTTCCCTCGCCTTCCAGACCCAAAACCGGACCCTGATTGGGTCCGGTTTTCCATGCCTGAGTTCGGTGAATTCGGCTAAATGGACAACAGACGATCAAAGAAGGAGCGGTAGCGACGCAATCCGAGCCGCAAGTCTTCCGTTGAGACATCGCCACCGCGATCCCACTGCTGTTCGAGGTTGCGTCGCTCGTCGGCGAACGACCCGGCCAGCGCCTTCATCACCTCGGCGATCAACTGATCGGCCTGCTCGACCGCCTTCCTTGGCTCATCGACGAAACCGGACTGGATCGTTGTCCAGCGCCCCTTGAAGGACTCAGCCTCATCGGTCGGGAAGAGCGGCGTCCGCGTCGGCTCCTGACTGGTCGATTGACCATCATGTTGTTCGCGTGAATCATCGGATCGTCCGGCGCGATCATCGCGAGTGCGTCCGGCGGCAAAATCGGCGGTTCCGTATCGTTCTTCCTGCTGCTCGTTCATGTAACCTCCTGATTGAGTATCGATCCGTCAAGTTCGTCATCTCTGGTATGCGGGTTATCCGGCGCGTGAAACGCCCTTCGAAGGCGAGGCTTCGGGCAGGCCATCGCTGAGCAGTTCGTCAAAGAGTTCGCGATAGTGAACGAGGGCGCGCCGTTGCTCTTCCGTCGTGGCTTCGCCGCTGGCATTGCGTTGGGCCAGGCGATGCGCTTCACGATAATGATTGACGACATCCGGATGATCGACCGAGATATCGGCGGCACGCTGCTCAAATTCACCCATCGGATAGCCGCGCGTCTCCATCAGCTTCGATACGAGGCTGTCGGCGTCGTTTACGGCGCCCTTTGGGTCGTCGACAAATCGCGGCTGGAGTGTTTCCCATTCCTTCGCGAACCGGTTGCGGTCGGTCACCGAAAGCGGCCGGATGTTGAGGTTTTCCACGCGTTCACGCCGGTTGCGCAGTTCAGCTTCTGCCTCTCGGCGGCTATCCGCCTGTTGCACCGTCCGGTCGTACTCAGGCCCGAACTCCTCGTGAAGTGCGTGCGAGCGGCGCGACCTGGTAAACCACCAGATGGCCGCGAGCACGATAATCGCCACGATGACGATGAGGATGATCCATTCGGTTGTTGTCATACATCAAGTCCTTTCGCGCGTGTCCGCTTCGCATAAGATCGATTCGCGCGCTTCCGCGCCCCGCATGAATGAGTCTCCATGCATAACTCATGCCGCGTGCCCGCGAGGCACGCGCTTTGCTCGCCGGCCCGGCGTATTCCGACGCGCGTTTCGGCTAAACTTGAACGTGTATGGAACGCCAGCACGCGGAAATGGCGGAATGGCAGACGCTGCGGTCTTAAAAACCGTTGAGGGTAACCTCGTGCGGGTTCGAATCCCGCTTTCCGCACCACGCGTTTCTTGCTGTGCCGGATGATTCTGTCGGCCGACGTCTTCTCGGCCCCGGGCATGTCAACACGCCATATAAACGGGGCGCCAGCTTTGAACCGGCGCCCCGTCGCATTTGATCGGTCTGGTGAATAATCGGAGTTAGGCGAACCGCTCTACGGATGCTCCTCGACCGTGCCACGCCAACCGCCGGTCGGGAAGCCGCGTTGCTCGATGAATTCCTTGAAGCGCCGCAAATCGCCTTCAATCTGGCGATCGACCATTCCCAATGAATTGCCGATCTTCTCGGTTGCTCCTTGCGGCTCGTAGCCCATTTGCAACGTCACTTCGGTACTGTCGGCTCCGAGTGAGCGGAAGGCGACGACACCGTCGTTCGGCGCGCCGTCCGTACTGCTCCAGGCAATGCGCCGGTCCGGGACCTGTTCGGTAATCGTGGCGTTCCACTCGGCTTCTTTGCCGCCGATCTTGGCGCGCCAGTGGAGACGTTTGTCATCCAGTTGGCGCACTTCCTCGACGCCCTCCATGAATTTCGGGAACTCCTCGAACTGCGTCCATTGATCGTAGGCGACGCGAACGGGCACGTTCACGTTGATCGATTTGGTGACGGACTCCATAGAAACCTCCTTGACCTTCCTGTACCTGTCCAATCGTGTCGTCTGGTTCCTATAACGCAAGACTCTTGCCGTGCCAGCCAGGCACAACGACGCGCACCCGCCAGCGCGCAATCCGATTTCCGCATCGACTCGTAATGCAGGAAACGACCAGCCAGGGTTGAAACGGTCAGATGTTTTTCCGGGTCAACGGACAGGTTATGAGCGTGAACGCGAAAACTCTGCCGGCTGCGCCGATATCGATCCAACGCGGGTCAAGTGCCAAACAAGCGGCCGCGGATCATGCGTTGATTAACGCGATCCTCGAAACGGTCACCTATGCCGACATCTTCGATTACCCGCTCACCGCCGCGGAGATCCACCGCTACCTGATCGGCCGGCGCTGCTCGCGCGAGGCGGTGCAGGCAGCGCTGGATGATGCCGCGATCATCCCTGAACGACTCAGCCGAACCGATGATCTCTACGCGCTCGCGGACCGTGAGGCGATTGTCACGACGCGCCGGCAGCGTCAACGACTCTCCGGTCGCTTCTGGCCGCGAGCGCGCCGCTATGGACGGATGATCGCCAGCCTGCCGTTCGTCAAGATGGTGGCGGTCACGGGTGAACTGGCGATGGACAACGTGCGCGAAAGCTCAGACATCGATTACTTTATCGTCACTGAGCACCGGCGCCTCTGGCTCTGTCGCCTCTTCGTCCTGGGTGTGGTGCATCTGGCGGCGCGGTTCGGCGACACCGTCTGTCCGAATTACCTCCTCTCCGAACGGACACTAACCCTGAGCGAACGGGATCTCTATTCTGCGCACGAAGTCGTTCAGATGATCCCACTCTCTGGTCTTGATACGTATGCACGCTTCCGGCAACTGAACCAATGGGTCTACGACTTTCTGCCGAACGCGGTTGGCGCCCCGCGCCAATTGCGCACGCTGCCGCAAGCGCGGCCGGCCCGCGCGCTCGCCGAACGCGCTCTACGGACGCGCGTTGGGTCGCTCCTCGAAGGCTGGGAGAGCGGTCGCAAGATGCGCAAGTTCGCCGCGATGACCTTTCAGCATCGCGAGGCATCGTTCTCGCCCGATTGGTGCAAAGGCCACGTCCATGATCACAGCCGCTTGATCCTGGCGGCCTTTGAGGAGCACCGGGCGGGTATCGAGGGGAAGACGTGAGCCAGATCCTCTTCGGACAGTCGTACTACTTACGTTTCGACCCCAAATTATGGGAGGCGATGCAGCCGTACCCGCCGCTCGGCACGCTCTACGCGGCGTCCTTCGTGCGGGAGCATGGCTACGACGTCGCGCTCTTCGATGCGATGCTCGCATCGTCCGAGCAAGAGTGGCGAGACGCGCTAGCGCGCGAGCAGCCGCGCTTCGCGGTCCTCTTCGAGGACAACTTCAACTACCTCTCGAAGATGTGCCTCCTGCGCATGCGCGAGGCGGCGTTCGTCATGATCGAGATGGCAAAGCACGCCGGCTGCACCATCATCGTCTGCGGAGCCGATGCGTCGGATCATGCCGGGAACTACCTCGATCGTGGCGCGGATTATGTGCTCTTCGGTGAAGGTGAGCAAACGCTGGCCGAACTGCTCGATTCATTGACCGGTCGGGCCGATCTGCCGCTGGCGTCGATCCTCGGATTGAGCTACCGCGACGCGATCACCGGGGATTTCGTCACCACTCCTCGTCGACCAGATTTGCGCGATCTCGATGCGCTTCCGTTCCCGGCATGGGATCTAGTTGACGTGCCGCGCTACCGTGAGATCTGGCTGAGTCGCCACGGCTATTACTCGATGAACATGGTCACAACGCGCGGTTGCCCCTTTCACTGCAACTGGTGCGCCAAACCGATCTGGGGGCAGCGCTACAACGCGCGCGGTGCCGATAACGTCGCGGCCGAACTGAAATGGCTCAAGACGCACTTTGCGCCCGATCATATCTGGTTCGTCGATGACATCATGGGACTCAAGCCGGGCTGGATCGAACGCTTCGCCACACGTGTCGACGAGCTCGATGCGCGTGTGCCGTTCAAATGCCTCAATCGCGTCGATCTGCTGCTCCGTGGCGACACGATCAACGCGCTGAAAGGCGCCGGAGCGCGAACCGTTTGGGTCGGCGCCGAATCCGGCTCGCAGAAGATACTCGACGCGATGGAAAAAGGAACGCGCGTCGAGCAGATCTACGAGGTGAGCCGTCGCCTGCACGCGGCCGGCATCGAGGTCGGCTTCTTCCTCCAGTTCGGCTATCCCGGCGAAACACGCGACGACATCGAGCAGACGCTGCAAATGGTGCGCGACTGCCGTCCGGACGACATCGGCATGTCGGTCTCGTACCCGCTACCCGGCACGAAGTTTCACGAGCGCGTGCGCCACGAGCTCGGCGTGAAGCAGAACTGGCTCGATTCCAACGACCTGGCAATGCTCTATCACGGCACGTATTCGACCGAGTTCTATCGCCAGCTGCATGTTGTGCTCCACAAGGAGTTCCGCCTACACAAGTATCGCGGCGAACTCCGCCATATGGCCCGGCAACCTGGTCGGGCGCGACGCCGGCAACTGCGACACGCGGCGGCGCTCGTCAAGCTCGGTGTGACGCTGCCACACGCGCGTCGCCGTTTGAACCAGCTTGAACGCCAGCCTTCGAGTGGCATCGGGCCATTGCCGCCGATGCTCCGACCCGAGGCAGCCGCCACGCCAAGCCCGCAGGGAGATTCGTGAATGGATATCCTCCTCGTCCATAGCTACTGCCTCGACGAAGATCCGCACGAACGCGCGATCATGAAGCCGTATCCTCCACTCGGCATCCTCTACATCTCGGCGCACCTCAAGGCCAAAGGTTTCAGTGTCCAGGTCTTTGATTCGACATTCAGCACGCTCGAGCGCTTCAACGAGTTTGTGCGGCGCGAGCGGCCACCGGTCGTCGGCTTCTATGCGAACCTGATGACCCGACCGAACGTCGTTCGATCGGCCGCGATCTGCAAGGAACTCGGTTGCACGGTTATCGTCGGCGGTCCCGATTCGGCCAACTATCCCGAGGAGTACCTGAACCAGGGTGCCGATGTCATCGTCATCGGCGAAGGTGAATCGACAGTCGAGGAACTCCTGCCGCATCTGGCGCGCTATGGGCCGACCGGGATGCAGGCGATCAACGGCATCGTCTATCGCGAAGGCGACGGCGAACTCGTCAGAACGTCGCCGCGCGAGTACATGAAGAATCTCGACGCCCAGCCGAATCCCGATCGCGCCGCCATCGACATCAACAACTACGTGCGCGTTTGGCGCGAACACCACGGTATGGGTTCCGTTTCGCTTATCACGGCGCGCGGCTGCCCCTACAAGTGCGCGTGGTGCAGCCATGCCGTCTATGGTTACACGCATCGGCGGCGCTCACCGGAGCATGTCGCGGACGAACTTCAGATGATTCTGGAGACCTACAAGCCGGACATGGTCTGGTACGCCGATGACGTGTTCACGATCCACAAGGGCTGGTTCTACCGCTACGCCGATGAACTTCGTCGTCGCGGGATTCGCATCCCGTTCGAAACGATCTCGCGCGAGGATCGCCTAAGCGAGGATGTCATTCGCACGCTGGCGGAAATCGGCTGTCACCGTATCTGGGTCGGAGCGGAAAGCGGCTCACAGAAGATTCTCAACGACATGAACCGGCGAACAAAAGTCGAGCGCGTTGAAGAAGTCGTCCACCAGTTGCAGCAGTACGGCATCGAGGCCGGCATGTTCATCATGCTTGGGTACGATGGCGAAGATATGCAGGACCTGCAGGATACGGTCGATCTGCTCAAGCGCTCCAACCCGAACCTTTTCCTGACGACGGTCGCCTATCCGATCAAGAACACGCCGTACTACAAGACGGTGCAGGAAAAAGTCATCCCGCTCAAGTCGTGGAACGACGGCTCCGATCGCGACTTCACGGTCGACGGGCGCCACTCACGCCGCTTCTATCAGATGGCGACGCGCTGGATGGTGAACGAGGTCGCCCAGCATCAGGAACGGCAAAAGGACCGACCGGACTATCCCCGGCTCGCCAAGGCGCTGGTGAATGCCCGCATCGGACGAGCCGGCATGTTGCTGACCGAGCGCGAGGTCGAGCATGGCTGAGGCACGACCACACGCGTTCGATCGAGTTGCTCCGCGCTACGACGCGAGCTTCACCGACCAGCAACTCGGCCGCTGGCTGCGGGACGTGGTTTGGCGTGAACTGGACCTTGCCTTCGCGCCGGGCGATAGCGTGCTCGATCTCGGCTGCGGCACCGGCGCGGACGCCCGCCATCTCGCCGAGCGCGGCGTGCAGGTCATCGCGACCGACGCATCAACCGGAATGCTCGATGTCGCGCGTCAGAAGGCGGAGTTTGCCGGACTGACCGGTCGCATCGCGTTTGACCATCTCGACTTGCGCGACGCTGGAGTGAAGGATTTGCCGGCGGCGTTGGCTGATTCGGTGCCTCTTGCCGGTGCCTACAGCGACTTCGGTCCACTGAACTGCCTGCCGGAGCGGCGCGCGCTCGCATCGTGCCTGGCACACGCGATTCGCCCTGGCGGTATCTTCATTGCGGTGGTGATGGGGCCGCTTTGCCCATGGGAAACGCTCTGGTATGCGCTTCACGCTCATCCGCGAACCGCCGTGCGCAGGTTCCGATCTGGTGTGCGCTCGCAGGTCGGCGACGGCGCCGTGCACGTCTGGTACCCCTCACCACGGACGCTCCGGGCCGAATTCGCTCCGGCATTCGAGCACGTAAAGACGCTCGGCGTCGGCATCGTCCTGCCGCCATCCGATCTGGGCCACCTCATTCCGAGGGCCCCACGCCTCTTCGCGGCAGCCAACTGGCTCGACGAACGTCTAAGAATCCACCGGCCGTTCACCTGGCTCAACGATCACTATTTGGTCGTCTTCCGGCGACGCGGGACGGAGTAGCGAGCGATGGAAGCGGTCGCCGCGACGCAGACGTCTCACCACGTCGAACATTCAATAGCAGCGACGCCTTTCCGCTTCGCCTGTCCTACCTGCGGTTCGCCCATGATGATGCGCGGTGATCGGACGTTGAGCTGTGCCGAATCACGACACACATTCGAACGCGTCGACGGCATCTGGCGCCTTCTTCCGGCCGATCGTGTCGCCCACTTCAATCAGTTCGTCCGTGAATACGAGACGATCCGGCGCCATGAGGGACGACATCACCAGAATTCCGAATATT
>JAICWZ010000241.1 GCA_025966355.1 Thermomicrobiaceae bacterium | reverse complement strand
GACACTGAACTCGGAGAGAGCACTCGTGAGCGAACCCGAGTCATGTCTCCCTGACGACGGTCTTCCGGTCTCTGCTCAGTCGTCATCGATCGATCGACCATCGTGCCTGGGCCGATTGCGCGACCTGATCGGCGTGAGAACATGCGAACCGCTATAGTTCAGACTGACGCTGTATACGCCGGTTTCGGCTGTCATGCAGCCCGAGCCCCAACAACGTGGTTCCGTGGCTGTCCAGGTGCGTTCGGCAAACGACCGCGGCGTCTGAACCCATGCAGCAACACATGACGTCAGCCCGGAGATCGTTTGGAAAACTCAACCCTCCTTGTCAATCTGACCTTCGCGCTCGGCGTGGCCTTCCTTGGTGCGGTCCTGGCGGTGAAGCTCCGCCAATCCGCGATGATCGGCTATATCCTGGCCGGCGTGGTGATCGGCCCGAACACGCCCGGCTTCGTTGGCGACGCCCTCACTGTGGACGCACTGGCGAATATCGGGGTCATTCTGCTTCTCTTTTCGATCGGCGCGCAGTTGTCGGTTTCCGAGATGCTGCACACCGGCCGTGTCGCTGCCGTCGGCGCCTGTGTGCAAGTCGGCGCGACGATCGGCATCGCCTTCGTGGTTGGTCAGCTGCTCGGCTGGAGCAATCTCGAAGCGCTCTTCTTCGGCGCGGTCGTTTCGAACTCTTCGACGGCGGTGCTCAGCAAGATCCTCGAAGATCGCGGCGAAAGCGGATCGTTGCACGGCATGATCTCGATCGCCTGGCTCACGGTGCAGGATCTCTCGACGATCGTGCTCGTGTTGGTCTTGACAACGCTCTCCAGGGGCAGCGGCAATTTGGGCGTCGACCTGGCGAAGTCGATCGGCAAGGATCTGCTCTTTCTCCTGCTGGCGATCCCGTTCGGCCTCTACGTCCTGCCGCGCATCCTCCTCATGATTTCCGACCTGAAGAGCCGAGAACTGATGATCGTCACCACGGCGGCGTTCGCGCTCGGTACCGCCTATGCCTCGACGCTGTTCGGCCTGTCGCTGGCGATCGGCGCGTTTGTGGCGGGCGTCGTCGTCAGCGAATCGGATTTCTCGCAGCAGATCGCCGATGAGATCGTTCCGTTGCGAGACATTTTCGCCGGACTCTTCTTCGTCTCGATCGGCATGTTGATCGATCCGGTGTTCGTGGTGAAGCACCTGCCGGTGGTTTTCGTGGTATTGGTCATGATCGTGCTGGTCAAAGGATTGCTCAGCGCCGGAATGGTGGCCGCCTTCCGCTTCCCCCCGCGCGTCGCGCTCTTGACCGGCGTGGCGCTGGCGCAATCGGCCGAGTTTTCGTTCTTGCTGGCGCGTCTCGGACTCGACCTCGATGCGATTTCGCGACCGGTATACGACACCCTGCTCGCGGGCGCGGTTGCCAGCGTTCTTATCTCACCACTCTTGCACTCCGTCTCCAGTCCATTTGCCTCGACGCTGGATCGCTGGTTCCCGAACGCTTCAACCGAGCCGGATGAAATTCCGGCAGCAGTGCTGGCCGAGTTACGTGGCCATGCCGTGATTTGCGGCTACGGCCGGGTCGGCCAGGTCGTCGGCGATGCGTTGCGCCGCCGTGGCTTCCCGATCTTCGTCATCGAGTCGAACCCGCGTCTCGTCCGGCGTCTGAAGAAAGAGGGAATTCTGGTTGTGCTGGGGTCGGCGGACAACAAGGTCCTCCTGGAAATGGCCGGTCTCGAGCGGGCGCGTGTGCTTGTTGTCGCGGTGCCGGATGCCACGATCGCACGTGCTGTGGTCGAATATGCCCGTGCGAACGTGCCGCGCCTCGATATCGTGGTGCGCACGCACTCGGTCGATGAACGCGATCGCCTGGAAGACGCCGGGGCGAATGAGGCGATCATCGGCGAGATCGAACTGGCGCTCGAGATGACGCGGCATACGATGCATCGCTTCGGGGTGAGCACGCTCGAAACGCAGGCGATCATTCGCGGTTCGCGTGAACGCGCTCAGAGGAAACCGTAACGCCAGCCGTTCAGGCCGGCGTCGAGAGGATTGTTCGTGCGATCGCGTCCGCTTCGAAGGCTCGCGCTTCTGTTGCTTTCCGCGCTCCTGCTCCTGGCGGGGAGTGGTTGCGGTGGATACTTCAGCGCCGGCACGCTCAACTCGTCGGTCGATGCCGGCGGCGCGACGGCCGTCGCGGCCAGCTTCCGGCTCAATCATGGGCGGCTGGCGCTCAGTGGTGGTGCCAGCAGCCTCATGCATGGCGCCTTCTCGACCGACGACAAGTACGATCCGTCGGTGACCTACTCCGTTCATGACCAGCAAGGAAGCCTCGCGGTAACGCAAACCGGCACGCGTTCGGACTTCGCCATGATTCCGACCGACAGTAGCTGGACCGTTAGTCTGAACGACGAGATCCCGCTCGATCTCACCGTCGCGAATGGTGGCGCTCACCTCGATCTCAACCTCGATACTCTGACGATCAGACGACTCGCGCTCAATGTTGGTGCCGGCTCGGCGTCGATCTCGCTCGATGGTGTGCAGCGCGAATTTACCAGGGTTCAACTCAATGGGACGTCGGGCGATGTCGATCTGCAGATGCATGGCAGCTACGATCAACCACGCGTCATCGATGCCACGACGATCAGCGGCAGCGTCAAGCTCGATCTCGGCGGCGCCACCGGGGCAGGCTTGACCGGTGCGATACGCAGCACGTCAGGTGGGATCACGATTTCAGTGCCGCGCGAAACGGGCGTCAAAGTCGAAGCGTCAACGACATCCGGCATGATCCACGCCAACGGCCTGACCGAAATATCAAACGGAACCTACGTCAACTCCGCCTACGGCACCTCCAAAACAACAGTGGAACTCTCTGTCCGCAGCACCAGCGGCCCGATCACCCTCAAGCTCGCCAGCTGAGCGCTACTGTGCGCCCTGGTCGACGTAGGCCTGATAGGTGGTGGTGGCGGCGTTGAGCAGGTCGTCGGGAAAGACGAAGATCATGGGCCGGTCGCCGGAGGGCGGCTGCTTGAGCCAGAGCATCGTGCCATGATCGAAGCGTTGGATGGCGGCATCGGTCGCGTACCAGGGGTCGAGCGCGCCGCCGATTGACTGCTGCACAGAGTAGATGTTGTTCCAGACCCACTCGAAGGCGCCGGTCGGTTCACTCGAACCCGCCTCCCAACTCGGACCGTTGGCGGGCACACGGTAACGCGCGGCGGAGTCGCCGATCAGTGTGAGAACCCAGGGCGCCTGGTCGATATTCGGTGACAGGGTATCAAGCCAGATCATCACTCCGCTCTGATAGAGCTGCACCCGAGCCGAGAGGCCCGTTTCCGGTGCCAGCGGGCAGCCGACGGCTTGCGCCACGGCTGGGTTGCTGTTCCAGAGCAGGCCGAAGCCGCGTACCGGCATGTCGGCGCAATTTGGCGCGCTCGGCACCGGCGTGGGCGTGGGCGTTGGCGTCGGTGGAACGGGTGTCGGCGTTGGCGCCGGTGGTTGAGATTGCACGGTCGGCCGTTGCACCGGCGGCGCGGTTGAGGGGCGCGGAGTCGGGGATGGTGTTACAGCCGGTACCGCCGTATTCGCGGCTGTGGGCGTGGTCGCCGGTTGAATGGTCGCGGTGGGAGAAGACGCGGCCTGAGCGGTCGTTGGGCCTGGGTCGCCGGCGAGCTGCGCCGTTGGCGTTGGCACGATCGCGCTGGATGTCGTCGGCGTCGATGCGGGCGTCGTCGTGTCGTCGACGGAATGTATCGACATGCCGCAGCCGGGCAGAAGCATCATGGCAACCAGACTGATTAATGCCAGCGTGCCGAACCGAAACCTCACGCCACCTCCTGATCGTTCGGGAGCAAGATGACGATACTGGTGCCGCCGCTTGCCCCCCGTTCGGCGCTCACCACGCCGCCATGCCAGGCGACGATCGCGCGCACCAGCGCCAGCCCAAGCCCGCTGCCAACGCGACTGCCGCGCAGATGCGCCCCGCGATAGCCCTTTTCGAAGACGAGTCGCAGCTCGCCCTCGGCGATTCCCGGTCCGTCATCCGTCACCGAGAGCCGGATCTGGCCGGTCGTCGTGTCGTGGCTGAGCGCCAGCGTCACGCGTACGCCGCTGCCGCCGTACTTCATGGCGTTGTCGATCAGGTTGAG
>JAICWZ010000250.1 GCA_025966355.1 Thermomicrobiaceae bacterium | reverse complement strand
CACCGGATTGCCGTCGGTCGTGGCCGGCCAGCTACCTTCGACGATCGTGGCGTGCTGTTGGATATTCTGGAAGAACGCGAAGACCGTCAGGTTCTTGACGTCGTCGGCCGGCTGTCCGGGGAGCGCGAACGACTCGGAGCGACCGGAGCGTTCGATGCTGCCGCCGGTGGCCGCGAAGGTGCCGGGCGTGATGTCGGAAACGAGCTTGTCGACTGAGTTGTATTCGCCAGACATGGAGAAGATCGAAACCTGGACATTGGCCTGATCGACGGGAGAATCATGTAAAGTGCGACGCAAGCCACTCAGGGTAACGGCACCGGCGTAGATCGGTCCGGCCGAGAGGAGCGTCGTCGCCAGCAAGATTGTGAGCATAGCGGCGCCGAGAATCGGCCAGTTTGCCTGAGCGCGCCGGAGAATCACACGCCAGGCCGCGGCAACGACTGCCGTCATCCCTGTACTCCATCACCCATGCCACGCCCGCGCGCGGCGAACGACTCATCATCCTGCTCATTCAGTCCGATTCATCGACCGGACCAGGGTATCAGATACCGCATTCTACCGTGAAATGTCCAGGGTGGGGGAAACGCGGAAATGGTCAACGGCGCGCCATCCCAAATGATGGCGCGCCGTTGATCGTGCGGGCTGAATTAGGAGCGGTCGGCTTCGGGCGTAAGCCCGGCGTAGGAGCCAAGCATGAAGCCGATGAACGAGCCGATAATCGCCGCGATGACCGCGACCAGCAGTGGGTCCTGACCTGGGCTGAGCGTGCTCGCGCCGATCTGTCCGAGCAGCCCGCCGCAGACCATGCCGAAGGCGACACCGATCGCCGAGACGCGCAGCGAGCGTTCGACGATCCGCCCCGCACCGGCATCCTCCAGCTTGCCGCTATCGGTTTGCCACTGCTCGACAGCATAGAAGAAACCGAGTGAGACGCCATATGCCAGGTTCAGAATGAGATTCCCGATGACCGGTAACGGACCGGCATGCAGCCCGATACCGAGGAAGCCGCCATCCATCAGCGGCAGGAAGACGATGATCGAGAAGAGCCAGGGGACGATCGAGAAGATCGCTCCGCGACGCAGCCCGGAGCCGCTCAGACGTGGCTCAATCCAGCCTGCATAGAGAATACCGAAGAGGATACCGGTGCCGAAGTGCAGGATCAGAGCAACCGGCAGATTGACCCGCGCGGTATCCGTTGCCGGGTTGTGCGTCAGTGAAAAGAGCCAGTTTTGGACGACCGACGCCGAATCGCTATTGGTGCCGAGCAATCTGGCGCACTCGTACGCGGCCATGATGCCGATCGTCAGAATTGTCGTGCCGACGAATCCGGCGACAACACCCATCGAAAGCCAATCAACACGACGGCCCGATGGCAGGCGCGGCATCGATGACGTGCCCCAGTCGTCCGAGGCGCTGGCTGCTTTTTCCTGGTGTGCCGCTTGCTGACGTAGTTCGTCGTTCTGGTGGTCGTCGGAAACACCATAGAAGAGCGCGATCGCGCCAACCACCAGGAGTCCGATGGTGAAAGCAACCTCACCGTATCGGCTGTCCACGAGATTTATCGCGATCAGGATCGCGCCGATAATCAACAGGAAGAGCGAGGGGAGTCCCCATGCGCTCAAACGCCGGATGCTCATACAGCCTCCTTCGGTGGTCGGCGGATGATTCGTCCCGGGGCCGGATAACCAGAAGCCGAGCGGCGAACACCTGTCGTTCGTGCACTCCGGACGCCGCTCTCATCCCCGCGACGCCGCTTCTCGATCCGGTAGAAAACCCTATCGCACGGTATATGCCGCCAGAACGGCCCGCGCTATGCGTTCTACGTTTCAGTTACGCGTGTTGGATGGCAGCCGTACGCTCGCCGCGCGTAGACGGCGAAACTAGGCTCCGTTGACGGTAATCGTGAAAGTTGACATACGGATGAGGTTGCCGCTGTCGGTCTCGACAGCGATCTTCCAGGTGCCAGGCGCATCAAATGACACCGGCGCCAGAAATGACTCCGAGGGGTGCCCGTTGCCGTTGGCCAGGGTGCCATTCACCGGTGCTTTGGTCGTGCCATCCGGGGCGGTGAGCGTGAAGATCATGCGGTCGATCTGGGTGGGCGTGCCGATCGTGCTGGTGACCTGCGCGGTGAGCTGGTTGTCGCCGACCTCGGGTGCCGACGGATCGAGCCAGAGGTTGACAAAGTAAGTCTGCACGCCGGCCTGACTCGGCATCGAGATCTGCTGCTGATATTGCGGTTTGTTCGACGCGGCCAGCCCCCACCAGACGATCCCGACGGCGAAGATCAAGAGCAAACCGAGCACGATGGCGACGGTCCAAACGCGGCGGCTGATTCGGCGGCCCAAACCTGGCTCCTTTGTTCGATAAGCGGATCGGCATTCGCCGGCCCGCGGTTCCCAGGCGCTATTACAGCACGCGGGAGCCAACTCGACCAACGTTCCGTTGCGTCGCCGCGGCAAAACGCCAATACTGAGAGCAAATGAATCGGTATTCCCCGCGCGTGCTGTTCGCGCCGCGAGTAAAGAAGGAGGACAGGATGACCGTAGTTCGTGCCGCCGTGGTGCAAGCGGCCGCCGTCGCGTTCGATGTCGAGGCGACGCTCGAAAAGGCTGAGCGCTTGATGGTCGGTGCGTCGGCCTCCGGCGCGCAACTGGCGGTCTTCCCCGAAGCGTTCATCTCCTGCTATCCCCGCGGGCTGACCTTCGGCTCGGCGGTCGGCTCGCGCTCGCCCGAAGGACGCGACGACTTCCGGCGCTACTACGACTCGGCGATTGACGTGCCCGGGCCGGTCGTCGACCGACTCGGCGCGATGGCCCGGAGTAATGGGCTTTTTCTGGTGATCGGCGTTATCGAGCGCGATGGCGGCACGCTCTACTGCACGGTGCTCTTCTTCGCGCCGGACGGTCGCTATCTCGGCAAGCATCGCAAGCTGATGCCGACCGCCGCCGAACGACTCATCTGGGGCTACGGCGACGGTTCGACGTTGCCCGTTTTCGACACCGAGATCGGCAAGCTGGGCGCGGTCATCTGCTGGGAAAACTACATGCCGCTGCTGCGCACGACGATGTACGCCAAGGGGATTCAAATCTACTGCGCGCCAACGGCCGATTCGCGCGATAACTGGATCGCCAGCATGCGCCACATTGCCTGCGAGGGGCGCTGCTTCGTCCTCTCGTGCAATCAGTTCACCCGTCGCCGCGACTATCCGGCCGATTACGACGCCATCCAGGGCGACGACCCAGAGCAGATCCTGTCGCGCGGCGGCTCGATGATCGTCTCGCCGCTGGGCGAGATCCTGGCCGGTCCGAACTTCGAGGAAGAAGCGATCCTGACCGCCAACCTCGATCTGGACGACATCGCGCGCGGCAAGTTCGACTTCGATGTGGTTGGGCATTACGCGCGACCAGATGTCTTCCAGCTCAAGGTCAACGAGCAGCCAACCCGAGCCGTCACCTCGACGGATGATGCGGCACCGCAAGCGGTGGCAGTAAAGCTGGACAAGACCGAGGAAGTGATGGTGGACATTGTCTAGCGCCAAGAAACGGGTACTGGTGACCGGTGCGGAAGGCACGATCGGCACAGCCGTGCGCAAGAATCTGGCCGATCGCTACGACCTGCACGCGCTGACGCTGAACCCGGCCGATTTTCCGAGCACCGTCGCCAACATCGCCGATCTGGATGCGATCCTGCCCGCCTTTGAGGGGATGGACGCCGTCATACATCTGGCGGCTTCCCCGGCTGTCGATACGCCCTGGGAGGAGATTCTGCCGAACAATCTGATCGGCACCTACAACGTCTTCGAGGCCGCGCGGCGTGCCGGCGTCGAACGCGTCGTCTTCGCCTCCTCGAATCACACGATCGGCTGGTACGAATACGAAAGCCAGCCGGAGGTCTACCGGCTCGACGATCCGCGTGTTTGGGACGAAACGGTGCCGGTGCGGCCCGATTCGCTCTACGGCGTCTCGAAGGTCTACGGCGAAGCACTGGGACGGCACTATCTCGATCGCTACGGCCTCAAGGTCTTCAGCCTGCGCAT
>JAICWZ010000568.1 GCA_025966355.1 Thermomicrobiaceae bacterium | reverse complement strand
TGATCGGCTATCCGGGCAAATCGTCGCTGGAGATCACCTCGCCCGATCAACAGGCGATCCCCTGCAACGGCTATTCACTCAGTCCGCTGACCAGCGACGAGGGAGTGAGCGGCGAACTCGTCTATGTCGGGGCCGGGAAAGAAGCCGATTACGTCGGACTCGATGTGCGCGGCAAGATCGTTATCAGCGACGGCCTGGCGATGCCGGACAAAACGCTCGCCTCGCAGAACGCGGGAGCGATCGCCCAGATTCACATCAACGACGATTACATCCACGAGATGTGCATCTCACCGGTCTGGGGCACGCCGATCCCCGAAACCGCCGATCTGCTACCGAAACTTCCAGCCGTCAGCGTCACGAAAGTCGACGGCGAAAAGATCCGCGCGGCGATGGCCGATGGCACGGTGACTGTTCGGCTGATGACGCAGCCGTACCTCGCCTGGTGCAAGATCCCCACACTCACCGCCGATCTGCCGGGCAAGACAGAAGATACCTTCGTCATGTTCAGCGGGCACGTCGATTCCTGGCACTACGGCGCCATGGACAACGGCACGGCCAACGCCACGCAGCTCGAAGTTGCACGACTGATTTCCGAGCGCAAGGACGATCTCTATCGCGGCATTCGCATGGCATTCTGGTCGGGGCACTCGCACGGCCGCTACGCCAGCTCCGCCTGGTACGCCGATACCTTCTGGCACGATCTGCACGAGCGCTGTGCCGTTCATGTCAATATCGACTCGGTCGGCGCCAAGACCGCGGTCGTGCTGAGTGAGGCGCCGGTCATGGCCGAGACGTACGCCTTCGCCCGAGACGTGCTCAAGGACACGGTCGATGTCGATCTCGACTACCGGCGCATGAGTCGCTCCAGCGACCAGTCGTTCTGGGGCCACGGCATTTCATCGGTGCTCGCCTCGCTGTCGGAGCAGGGCATCGAAGACTCCGAGATGTTCAAGGCGATGGCGAGCCTGCTCGGCGGGGGCGCCAAAGGCGGCGGCCTCGGCTGGTGGTGGCACACCACGGAAGATACGCTCGACAAGATCGACGACGACAACCTGGTGCGCGACGCCGGCATCTATGCCGAAACGCTCTGGCGCCTCTGCACCGTCGATCGAATGCCACTCGACATGGCCGCGCTGGCCGATGAAATCGCCGACGCCATCGACGGCTACATCGGAGCAGCCAACGGCACGCTCGATCTCTCCGAAACGAAGGAGCTGGCGAGCAATCTCGCGACGCGCATCCGATCGCTCGATCTGACCAAGGCACCAGCGGCGCGCTCAAACCAACTGCTCATGGACCTCGGACGACAGCTCGTGCCGGTGAACTTCACCGCGAACGGACCATTCGAGCAGGATCTGGCGTTGGGCACACAGCCGGTGCCGGGCCTGCGCGAGGTCGCGCAACTCGCGACGCTCGATCCAGCGAGCGACGACTTCCGCTTCCTCAAAACGAAGCTGGTCCGTCAGCGCAACCGCATCGAGCACGCCCTGCGCGCGTCCATGCGTCTCGTCTCGGAGTTCAACGGGTAGAGCATCCAACCCACGTCCCCCGGTAGGGGCAGCCCCCTGTGGCTGCCCCGTTCGCGCCCCGTCAAGTTTGTCCGCAGGCTACCAGGGCAGCCACAGGGGGCTGCCCCTACCACATGCACTTTCTTTGAAAACTCACAGAGTTCGTTAAGCCCGATCTCAGGTCGATCTCCGAAACTCAGATCAAGAACCGGCCGGCCGGTTCAGGAATGTACCGAATCACAGAAGGGGATTCTGAC
>JAICWZ010000211.1 GCA_025966355.1 Thermomicrobiaceae bacterium | reverse complement strand
ATCTGGGGGCACAATCCGGCGAGCACCGCGCCACACGTCATGCCCTTCCTGCGCCAGGCGCAGAAGAACGGCACGCAGGTGATCGTCATCGATCCGCGCCGCAGTATTACCGCGCGTTCGGCCGACGAGCATATCCAGCCGCGACCGGCGACCGATGGCGCGCTGGCGCTCGGCATGATGAACATCATCTTCAGCGAAGGGCTGCACGACGAAGCCTGGCTCGAAGCGAACACCGTCGGCTGGCGCGAATTGCGTGAGCGCGCCGCCGAATATCCAGTCGAGCAGGTCGCTGATATCACGGGCCTCGATGTCGAGACGATCGTCTCGCTGGCGCGCCGCTTCGCGACAACGAAACCGGCCATCCTCAAGTTCTCCGACGGCATCCAGCGCCATGGCAACGGCGGGCAGACGGTACGGGCGTTCTGCGCGCTGCCGGCGATTTGCGGGCATGTCGGCAAGCTCGGCGGTGGACTGATGTACAGCACCAGCGGCTTCAGCGCCTGGGATGGCGAAGCGTCGGGACACGAATCCGAGTGTCAACCGATGCCGCGCATCATCAATATGAATCGCATCGGCGCCGCGCTGACCGGCGAAGCGGCCGATCCGCCGGTTATGTCGCTCTACGTCTTCAACGCGAATCCGGTCGCCTCGTCACCGAACGCGCCGCTGACAATCCAGGGGCTGCTGCGCGATGATCTCTTCACCGTCGTTCATGAGCTGTTCATGACCGATACGGCGCGCTATGCCGATATCGTCCTCCCCGCGACCACCCAGCTGGAACAGCGGGATCTGAATCGCGGCTACGGTCATCGCTTCTTGCAGTACAACGAACCGGCCATTGAGCCGCTCGGCGAAGCGCGCTCCAACTGGGATGTCATGCGCCTATTGGCAGCCGGCATGGGCTATCAGGAGCCGTGGCTACGACAGTCAGTGGACGAGGTGATCGACGAAATCCTCAGCGCCTCGGTCAAAACCAATCCGTTCCTGAGCGGCATCACGCTCGAACAGCTCAAGGCCGAAGGAACCGTACCGCTCAACTTCGATGTCCATGGTCATGTGCCGTTCGCCGACGGCTTCTTCCCGACCGCGACCGGCAAGCTCGAACTGAAGTGCGACACGATTGCCACCTATGGACTCGATCCGCTGCCGCACTACGAACCGCCGGCCGAGTTCCGCGATTACCAGCCCGGCCTGGATCAGCGCTTCGTGCTCATCACCGGCGCCTCACACCACTTCGTCTCGAGCAGCCTTGCCAATATCCCGAAGCTCCTGGGCAAGGAAGGGATTCCCTCGGTCGAGATCAATCCGATCGACGCCGAGAAGCGCGGCATTATCGACGGCGAAGACGTGATATTGTCGAACCAACGCGGCTGGTGCCGCCTGCGTGCCCATGTCACCACTGATGTGCCGACCGGTGTAGCCGTGTCGCCCAAGGGCCAGTGGGCGCAGAACTCACCCGACGGCCGCAATCTCAACTGGACGACGTCCGACGCGCTCGCCGACCTTGCCGGCCAAAGCACCTACCACAGTAACCTGGTCGACATCCGTCCCGCCCGCACCCTCGTCACCAGCGAGCACGAAGTCCGCGAGGTTGTGCCGGCCGACGATTAGGGTTGTTGCTTGCTGAGGAAGCACCTGATCGAGCTCATCAGTCCGGTCGTTGATCGTCTTCGACCACTTCTTGGATAAAGTTGCGGTCCTCACGACGCTCGACGCGCACGGATGTTATAGACGTAAGTTGACTTGTTGCTAGCATTGTTTGGTTGCCACTCCATTGAATTTTGGAGATTGCTGTACGTCCTTCGATTGACGCAAGCGCTGCATCACGAATGTACTCGGATATCTTCTTGTCCGAGCGACGCGCAGCCTCGATGATTCGTGCGTAATCCTCACGGCTGAAGGACACGGAAACGACCGCTCTCGGTGCTTTGGGCGGCGTTTGGGTTTCGGAATGTTCGAAGTTCCAAAAATCTTCATCCTGTAGGTCTCGTTCGTCGTCCATTTCCATGTGACCTCCGTTTCAGTGCGGAAGACGAGAACGCTCGCTTTCCTTGCAGTACCAGGCAGTAATCGGCCGCCACAGCATAGATTGGTATGTCTGTTCAATTGGTATAGCGATGCATTGGCCGCTGTCGTCGGTACCGATAATCAAAAACGTCCCACGTCTGCCCTTGCGATTAGAGATGACTGTGAAACGATGTGAAAGCACCTGCAACACCTGAAATGAATCGAGTCCGTGACTTGCGAATTTCTCTTCATTCTCGTCATCAAAGAGGAAGCTCGCAACGACAGGCATTGACAGCCCTCCAGTAGGACCCTACATTCATACTACAATTGTAGTGTTTTCGAAAAGGGATTCGCTGATGAAAGCTGAATGGCTCATGTTGGCTGACTGGGCTGAGATCGTCGGCAACAAGCTCTACCTTATGGGCGGCGGCTGGGATTTTCTTCAGCATTCGGGAACATTCCCCCATGCTCAACAGTGCGCTATTGCCGCTTCGTTTCTCGTTCCGTGGGATGAGACAAACCAACGACATGCATTCGTCATCGAGATCTTGACCGACGATGGTGACCATCTCGGGCCGAGTCTTCAAGGACACCTCGAGGCAGGACGGCCAGCCGGGATACGTCCTGGAAGTACACAACGACTGCAACTCGCGACCAATATCACGCTGAGACTTGAGGGACCCGGGGGCTATGCGGTTCACCTAAAAGTGTCCGATTCGGTCATGTTAAGGACGCCATTTACTGTCGTCAAGATCTAACAGCGCTGTGATCTACTCACTGCCCAACGCCGGCTCCTCCGGCAGCGTCCACTTGCCGCGGTAGAGCGTGAGCCAGAGGACCGCGGCGACGGCCAGGATCGTCGCGGGGTTTGGCTCGAACAGATTGGCCAGGATTCCGCCAAGCAGGGTAAGAATCGCCAGCGGTCGATCGATCGATCCTCGAACGAAGAGGCTGATCAGAATCAGAGCGATGCCGATCGGCAGGAGCGCGAACGGCGCCCACCAGAGGCCGGTCAGCACGAGTTCGATCAAGAAGACCACACCGCAGACGATGCTCATCAGCCGAGCGCCTCGCTCTCTCGTGAGCACGCCGATGAGCGACGGTTGATCCCGCCAAACGTAATAAAATGCCATACCCGCGACGAATGTGCTCAGATGCTCCAGGCTCCCATAGTCGGGCCGGTACGCCACGATCGCGAGCAAGAAAAGGAACGATCCGGTCCCAGCCAGGCGACGCCAGCTATGAACCAAAAACGGAACGCCAACCACCGCTCCGGCGCAACACCAGGTTGCGGTCGACGATCCGACTTCCGGAGCCGTCAGGCGATCGATAGTACCCGGCATGTGTAAGAAATGCGCGGGCACGAGCAGAATCGCCGCCAGAAGCAGCGGCAACCACGCACCGGCGAACCAGGCGAAGATGGCGCGCTTCGTGCCGAAGAACAGCTCGCAACTACCAGTCGCGACGATCGAAAGTACGATGGTCGAGATAATCGCGACCGGGTGATCGATGAGAAAATTCGTCGTGATGATCGTCCAGAAATGGCCATCATGCATCGCGTCTAGCCCGGCGCCCCAGCGGTCGAGCTGAGCATCCGTTGGATACTGGTGAAGCGTGCCGTTGACGCAAGCTACAATGATGATGAGGGCGGTGGTAAACATCGCCCAGGGAATCAGACGTACGACCTCCAGCAGGGCAGTGCTGGGTGGCGGCGACTGGCCCACGGCGATACCGGGAGGTTGCAGATTGTCTCGCTCAGCGATCCGCCGGCGTCGATCGGAGTAGATGCGCCTCATTGGGCGATGCACGAATCCCGTTTTCTCGCATACCGCGAATCCCGCAGCTCCTGCGGCGGAGAGTCGGTCTCCTCTGGGGCGTGGCGCTCGCGATCCTCTTTCTTGCCTTCGTCCTCCGTGAAAAAGGCGAGGTTCACCGTATCTTCCACGTCCTGCGCACGGCGGACCCACTCTGGCTGATCGCCGCGATCGCGCTCGGCCTTTTGCTTCAGGTGCTGATGGGCACCGTCTTCGTTCCCATCTTACGCCGCCTGGGCGCGACTGTTTCGCACACGACGCTCGTCCGGGTGCAACTCCAGCGGCATGTCATTTCAACGATTGTGCCGCTTGGTGGTCCTGCCTCCACGTTGGCGCTTGTGCGCGGCTTCAATCAGCAAGGCGTGACAACGTCCGACGCCATCTACGCCTCGCTGCTCAACAGTGTGCTTGGCTACCTCTCGTTCGTCCTCTTCCTGGTGCCGGTCCTCGCCTATCTCCTGATTGGCGGCACGGCCACGACGCTGATCATCGTGGCGTCGACCGGTTTGATCGCACTCGTGATCCTGATGATCGCCGGGCTGGCGCTCTTCCACCGCGCCGCGCGCCGCGAATCGAGCCGCATTCCGCGACGAATCAGGACATTCATCGACGACGCTCGCGGACATGGCGTCCGGCCGAGCGATCTGATCGCGCCGCTCGT
>JAICWZ010000454.1 GCA_025966355.1 Thermomicrobiaceae bacterium | reverse complement strand
TAGTCCTCCGGCGAACCGAGACCATAGATGCACGAGACGCTGGCGACGATGACGACATCGCGTCGCGTCAGCAGCGAGCGTGTCGCGGCATGACGGAGCTTGTCGATCTCGTCGTTAATTTGCGCATCTTTCTCGATGTACGTATCGGTGCGCGGGACGTAGGCTTCCGGCTGGTAATAGTCGTAATAACTGACGAAATACTCGACCGCGTTGTTCGGGAAGAATTCCTTGAACTCGCTGTACAACTGCGCGGCGAGCGTCTTATTCGGCGCAAGTACCAGCGAGGGCTTTTGAACGCGTGCCATGATGTTCGCCATGGTGAACGTCTTGCCCGAGCCGGTGACGCCGAGCAGCGTCTGATGCCGGGCGTTCTGTTGGAGCCCCTCGACGATCTTCTCGATGGCGGCGGGTTGGTCACCGGTCGGCCTGAGATCGGAGATGAGTTGTAATTCTGGCACAGGCTGCCCCGTCCTTTGTTCAATGATCGCGCCTGAATCGCAACCCTCCAATTATACCCGACGGTGGGTACGATCGCCCGCGAAAACGGCGATTTGAGTGCGCTCCCGTTGTCTTTGCATGGTGGGCGTGATTTCTCGGTTGGATGTGAGCGCTGTCGCGGTTCGGCTCAAATCAACGCGTAGAAATCGGCTTCTTCGCCGCCGACGGCGATGACGTCGTAGATGTGGCGGACGGCCCAGCGCTGGCCGGACCAGGGGAGTCGGGAGACCGTTTCTTCGAGGTCGCACCAGGCGTAATCGTCGTATTCGTTGGAAATGCGCACCTGCCCGCGTCCCAGAATGAGCGCGGCGAAGGCGGGTGCCAGCACGATCGTATCGGAGGCGTGATCGTAGAACTGGTTGATGTAGTCGGCGGAATAGAGTTGCGTCGGTACGAAGCCAGTGCGCTCTTCGACCTCGCGCATGGCGGCTTCGACGGCACGTTCATTCGGTTCAATCTTGCCGTGAATCGACTGCCAGGTGTTCCCGAGCACCATTTCTGGCCGTCGTCGCAGCAATAAAAACTGAACCTGGCTCCGGACTCGCCGGAAGACGTAGACATCGACAATGTCGCTGACGATGCGCGGCATTTATGCCATCGCCGGCGGATAATGCGAATTCAGTGGATTCCCTCCCAAACGCCAGAAAGGCGTGCGCTATCTATTCAGAATAACACACGAGAGACGCGCGTACCGCCATACGACGCACGTCCAATTCTGACTCTTCATCCGTCGATGATCTGCGCTTGAGGGCTACGATGCACTGGCTGATCGAATTAGCGTCGGTCACGATCGCGATTGCGCATTTGCCAGAGACGATATTTGATCTCACCGCTCAGTCCGTCGCGCGGTGGCGGGAAATCGAGATCGCGGCCGCGCCACTGTCGTGACGTGTGATAGATCGGATCGGTGCGACGTGAGAGTACGATCGGGCTGAGAAAAACGATGATGCAAACGAGCGCCAGAACGAGCGCCAGCGCGTGCGAATAGCTCGCGACCATGATGGCAACCAGGGCCAGACCGAAGGTCGCCCCAAGCCAGATGATTCCATTCGCTTTGCCGGGGTGGTCATTCGAGCCGGGCAACCTCGGCCGGCCGCGCGGCAGCCGTGGTCGAAAACGCCGCATGCTGAACTTGCGCCAGGCCGGCTCTTGCTCCTTGGCGTCGAGGATCTGGATGATCTCTTCCTCAAGCTTGGTGTAGCGCTTCTTCGCCATCGGACGCCTCTGTTCATGCGAGCCGGAGCGCGGCTCGTGCCAGCTCATCGACCGCTTCCAACGCTCGATCGACCTCGTCGGTGGTGGTGTAGAAACCGGGGCTCATGCGAATGGTGCCACGCGGGAAGGCGCCGAGCGCGGCGCAGGCGTCCGGCGCGCAATGCAGGCCGGTGCGACAGGCGATCTCGAAATTGCTGTCGAGCGCGGCGCCGAAATCGGCCGGTTCCCAGCCATCGACCGTGAACGAAACGACGGCCACCCTGCGCGCCGCACGTTCAGGCGAGAGCACCTCAATGCCGGAAATACGATTGAGACCGTCGATCAGCCGGGTCGTTACGTCCCGCTCGTGCGCTTCCACGGCTTCGACGCCCGTTTCAGTCAGGACTTCGAGCGCGGCTCCGAGCGCGGCGATACCGACCGTGTTCAACGTGCCCGCTTCGTAGCGCCCGGGTAGTTCGGACGGCTGCACGTCTTCTTCGGAGTTGCCGCCCGTGCCGCCTTCGCGCGTCGTTGCGAGCATATCGGTCGTGACGCGCTCGCCGATAACCAGCCCGCCGGTGCCGGTCGGCCCGAGCAGCCCTTTGTGTCCCGGAAAAGCGAGCAGATCCGCGCCGGTCGAGGCCATCGTGACGGGCATTGCTCCGATCGTCTGCGCGCCATCGACGAGCAGGAGGACGCCATGCTCGTGGGCGATGCGAGCGACCTCGGCGACCGGCTGAATGGCGCCGTTGACGTTTGAGGCGTGCGTCATGGCGATCAGGCGCGT
>JAICWZ010000570.1 GCA_025966355.1 Thermomicrobiaceae bacterium | reverse complement strand
TCTCTTCGACTATCCCCTGACCGAGGATCTGATCGAACGCGCGTTACACGTCGTGGTGCACAGCGAATTCGCGCGTTCCTGCGTGTTGGAACTGGTGCCGGATGCGCGCGTCAGCATCGTACCGATGGGGATTCGACTCCCGCCGGTGATCGAGCAAAAAGCAGCACGCAAGGCGCTCGATCTCGACCCGGATATCTTTATCGTCGCCTCGGTTACGCTCGTCAATCCCCATAAGCGACTCGACGTGGTGTTGCGCAGCCTCAGCCGGTTACGCCGCCGCCGCCCCGTGCAGCTGTTGATCGCGGGAAACGTATCTCCGAATGTGCCGCTTGACCGTTGGATCGCACTCTATGGACTTACTAATTTTGTCGAACCGCTCGGCTACGTCGACGATCGTACGGCGCGCCTCGTCGCAGCGGCCGCCGATGCGCTGGTCAACCTCCGCTTTCCCACGGCCGGTGAGACCTCCGCCAGCCTGCTGCGCCTGATGGCGGCTGCTCGACCGGTGCTGGTAAGCGATACTGGTTCGTTTCAGGAGCTGCCCGACGATGCGGTGGCCAAAGTGCCGGTTGATGCCTGCGAAGCTGAGACGATCGAAGCGTATCTCGATGCGTTCGCTGGAGAGATGGCTCTGGCTGATCGACTCGGCCGGAACGCGCGGAACTACGTCGAGCGTGAGCACTCGCTCAATCGGATGGTTGCAGGCTATGCCGAACTCTTCCGCGAGGTGATGGGGCTGGCGTTGGACGAACCGCCAGCGGTCGACTGCGCCGAAGAGCTTCAACTGGAACGATCGCTCCGCGGGCATGGAACGAACGAACTCATTGAATCAGCGGCAATCGCGTTGCTGGAGTTGGGTCTTGCCGGGCACGCGCGGTTGTCGGGCGAAGTCGCACGGGCGATCGCCGAACTGGGAGTTGGGCCTGATAAGATGGACGCCGACGAAGGGTCCGTATACGACGTCGAAAAGGAGCGCATGCATGAGCGCGGCTGAACAGAGCCCAATTAGCGAAGAGCTGTTGGAGATCCTTGCCTGCCCGGTTTGCAAAACGGCGGTCAAGCTCGAGGACGGCAAGCTTGTCTGCCAGGAATGTGGACGACGCTACCGTATCGAAGACGGCATCCCGATCATGTTGATCGATGAGGCGGAACTCCCTGATCAGGGCTGACGCGACGGCGGAGCGAGTACCCGTACAAATGTTCTAGTCGAATTGTTATACTTCAAGCGGAGAATCGCGGCTGAGCGGGTGACAGGGCATTGATGAGCGATCGAGTCGTTTCGGGTCGACAACGCGAGGAAGACGCACCGATCGAGGGCGGCCTGCGCCCACGGCGGCTTTCTGAATACGTCGGTCAGGATAAGGTCAAGAACGGGCTGAATATCAGCATCCAGGCGGCCCAGGTGCGTGGCGAAACGCTCGATCATGTTCTGCTCTATGGGCCGCCGGGTCTCGGCAAAACAACGCTTGCCTCGATCGTCGCGGCGGAGATGGGCGTCAACCTGCGGGTGACGGCCGGCCCGGCGATTGAACGAGCGGGCGACCTCGTTTCGATCCTGACCAACCTGAAGCCGGGCGATGTGCTCTTCATCGACGAGATCCACCGGCTGAGCCGGGTCGTTGAAGAGGTGCTCTATCCGGCGATGGAAGACTACGCAGTCGACATCATTCTTGGTAAAGGACCCGGCGCGCGTACGATGCGCATCAATCTGCCGCGCTTCACGCTCATCGGCGCGACAACGCGATTGGCGCTACTG
>JAICWZ010000414.1 GCA_025966355.1 Thermomicrobiaceae bacterium | reverse complement strand
TCGGCATCGCCGATGACGGAGATGAAGCGGCCGGAGGTTACCTCGCCGAAATGCGCCGCGCTGTAGCGATGCGCCAGCGCCGCGAAGGCGGGCGCCACGGCACCGAGCCCGACCGAGCCGGTCGAGAAATCGACGGGATCGGGGTCCTTGGTGCGGCTCGGATAGGCTTGCAGGCCCTTGAAGGCGCGCAGTGTCGGCAGGTACTCGCGATCGAGATTGCCGAGTAGATACTGAACCGAATGGTAGGCGGGTGAGGCGTGCGGCTTGATCGAGACACGGTCTCCCTCGCGCAAGTAGTGGAAGTAGAGCGCGGTCAAGATCGTGACGATCGAGGCGGAAGAGGCCTGATGGCCGCCGACTTTGGTCTTTTCCGGATTTGGTCGCAGGTGATTCGCGTGGTGGACGATGTTGGTTCCCAGCCAGAGCACCCGCCGTTGGATCGCGTTAAGCGAGGCGAGCGTTTCCGTGCTGGCACCGGTAATGGCAGGTTCGTCAGTCTGGGGAGCTGATTGAGCCACGGGCGTCCTCCTGGTGTACTGAGGCAAAAGGCCCGGTTGCGGGCGAGTGGCTCAATGGTGACATGCGCGGCTGCCCATGTCCAGCCGGGAGGGGACGGGAATTCTCGCGCAGAGGCGCAGAGGCGCAGAGGGCGCGGAGAATAATTCAATAGGAACTCTGCGCCCTCTGCGCCTCTGCGCGAGATAGTCGTTCTTTCTCTACGAAGAAGTGCCGGGCAGGTTCACGCCGAAGGCTTGCAGGAGCAGAGTCACCGCCAGGTAGACGAGGATCAGCACCAGGAAGCGGACCAGGACGACGTTCTTGAGGTGGCGCGAGACGCGCGCGCCGGTCTGCGAGCCGATGACCACGCCGAGCACGGCCGGAACGGTGACCGACAGGTCGATGATGTTGTGCAGATAGTAAATGAAGGCGCTCGCTGATACTGTGATCCCGACCATGAAAACGCTGGTGGCGGCCGCTGCCTTCACCGGCACGCGCATGATCGCGTTCATGATCGGCACCTTCACCGCGCCGCCACCGATACCAAGCATGCCCGAGATGATGCCGGCCAGGGAACCGGTCGCCACCCCAACCTTGACCCGCTGCGGGATGTAATCGATATCTTCATTGGTCGACGGATCATGAAAGTTCTGACGCAGGCGCAGTCGATCGGGGCCGCTGGTGATGGCATCTGGTTGATGCTGGCGCATGAACATCGCGACGCCCATGCCGAGCAGGGCGACGCCGAAGATGACACGCAGCGCGTCGGGCGCGATCCAGACGACGATCAGCCCGCCAATGATCGCACCGACGGCGGTCGTCAGTTCCATAACCATACCGAGCCGGACGTTCGACATGTCGTGCTTCAGGTAGACCGAGGTGCCACCGAGCGAATTGACGACGACGCTGACCGCGCTGGCCGCGATCGTGACTTTCAGCGGGATGCCAAAGAAGGCCGAGAGGATCGGCACGATAAAGACTCCGCCGCCCAGACCGAGCATCGAGCCGAGTACGCCGGCGACCGCCGAGACGATGAGGATGCCGATCTGCGTGCTTAACGCAAGATCCGGCTTTGCTTCACCGGCGTTGCTGGCTCCGGAGAGTGCCGCGACGACAATGCTCCCCATAATGATCAGGAAGACGATGCCGGCGATAAGGGTGTACATTCGATCGTGCGCATGGGCGTAGGAGACACCCATATAAAGAATGTAGGTAGCAGGCGTGATGAGGCAGACAAGGATGCCGAGCGTGATGACGGCTGCCGCGTCGAAATTGGCGAGCATCGACGGCAGGTTGGTGAAGCTGATGATTGGCGTCGGCACGGCGCTGTCGCGAATCAGCCCAATCGCCGTACCGAGCAGAATAAACGCGATGCCGATGGCCAGCATCCCGCGAATCACGATTGGAAGGTAGACGATCGCGCTGTCCCGGTTGGGTTCGCCGGACGGAGCCGCGCGACCGATCATCGTTGTCGTCGAATCGATTGTTTGTGTTTCCATATCGCTTTTGTCTGCTTCTCCTGTACTGCCGTTCCTGTGCTCTCGAACGAGCAGACCCCATCCTATTCTTCCACGCGAATAACCCTTGAGAAAGACCTTCTCTGCAAGCATAACACAGACATAGGCATAATCGGCTCAATTCCGCCACCCGCCGGTTACGTGTCATAACGCTGGCATGGCAGTTGCATAAAGGCGGTCATTGGCCGTTTCGTTTCGGAGCGGGAACATCGCTTCACCGGTGGGGAAGCGAAGGTATACGGAGAAGGATGGACACATGAACATTATCGGTTGGGTCATTATCGGCGCGATCGCCGGCTGGATTGCCAGCATGTTGATGGGCCGTAACGAGAGCATGGGCTGGCTGGCGAATATCGTCGTCGGCATCGTTGGCGCCATTATTGGTGGACTTATCTGGGCGCTCATCACCGGTGCCAGCTTCGGCGCCAGCTTCTCGATCGGTACGCTGATCCTGGCGATCATCGGCGCGGTGATCCTGCTGGCGATCGTCAACATGGTGAGACGAACTGCCTAGCCGCTGAATACATTCGGATAGAAACAGACCCGGCAGCGAGCCGGGTCTGTTCATGCCTGTCTATTTTGCCTCGTGTCGCTTGGCACTAGTCCGAGACGGCGACCGCGTGCTGGGGATGGTTGGCCGGCTGGTAGCCGAGTTGTAGCGAGATCTCGTGTGCGGCTTCGATCACCAGTTGCAGGAGTTCCTCAATCCGCTGCTCCG
>JAICWZ010000043.1 GCA_025966355.1 Thermomicrobiaceae bacterium | reverse complement strand
GTCATCGCAACACTGGATAACGATCGTGCCCGGCTCGAGATGGATGTGGTCGTTGCTCGCGGGCGCGGCTACCAGCCTGCCGAGGCGCAAGAGATCTTCTCAATCGGCGAGGTGCCGGTCGATGCGATCTTCACCCCGATTGAAAAAGTAAACTACGTCGTCGAGCACACCCGCGTCGGGCAGATCACCGACTACGACCGGCTGATTCTGGAGATCATCACCGACGGCACGATCGAGCCGGATGATGCGCTCTCGCGTTCGGCGCAGATTCTCGTTGAGCATGCATCGCTCATCGCCGACTTCAACCGCGAGCCAACCGAAGTGGTTGAAGAGACGACGCGTGCCGTATCCGAAGCGGATACGCGCCCGCTGGCCGAGCTTGGCCTTTCGCCTCGCGTGCTAAACGCGTTGCGGAGCCGCCACATCGATCGCGTCGGTCAGGTGCTCGACATGGAGCCGGAACAGCTCCTTTCGATTCGCAACTTCGGACCGCGGTCACTCCAGGAGCTGAAAGAGCGCATGGGCGAGTTCGGCTACGACTTTGAGATGCCGGGGCTCGATGGCAGCGAGATCGGTGACGATTCCGACGATGATGATGCCGAGGACGCTGACGACGAATAGGACGAGGGGATCAGAGGATGAGGCACCGCGTAGCCGGCCGTAAGTTCGGCCGGAACACAAATCAGCGAAAGGCGTTGCTGCGCAATCTGGCAGTCTCGCTGATCCTGAATGAACGGATCACCACGACCGAGGCGAAGGCGAAAACGATTCGCCCGGTCGTCGAAAAACTGGTGACGATGTCTCGTGACGACACTGTGCACCACCGCCGGTTGGTGATGGCGCGGGTGGCTGACGAGCGCGCGACGGCCAAGCTGTTTGACATCATCGGGCCGCGCTTCGACGGGCAGCCCGGCGGGTACACGAGGATCTATAAGATCGGCACCCGTCGCGGAGATGGCGCGCCGGTGTCGATGATCGAGTTCGTCGCCTAAGCGTGTTTGAGGATGGCCGCCGGTATCCGGCACGTGCGCATCGATCTTGGTTACGACGGCACCGCGTTCTTCGGTTCGCAACGGCAGCCCGAACGACGCACGGTGCAGCAGGAGATCGAAGCGGCGCTCCAGCGGCTGACGAGCCGGGACGTGCGGCTCGCGTTTGCCGGGCGCACCGACCGGGGGGTACATGCGGTCGGCCAGGTTGCGAGCGGCTCGCTCGCCTGGCGGCGCGATGACGAGTCGTTGCGCTTCGCGCTCGATTCGCTCACACCGGACGACGTTTCGATTACCGGTGTGAGAACCGTCGATGAGTGGTTTCACGCGCGCTACAGTGCTCAATCGCGCGTGTACCGGTATCGAATTTGGAACGGCCCGACGCCGCCTACGATGCTCAGACGATTTGTTTGGCACGAGCGGGCGGAACTGAACCTGGCGGCGATGAACACGGCCGCCGAACGATTGATCGGTGAACATGATTTCGCATCGTTCGCCGGCGATGGGACCGGGGTTCCGGGCAGTGGGGTTGATTGCACACGGACCGTCCTGGCGGCGAGTTGGCGTTCACACCCAGACCAGTGGGAGCCGGGCGGAACGATTTTGGAGTTCGAGATCCGCGCCAACGGATTCCTGCCGCACATGGTGCGGAATATTGTCGGGAGTCTCTGTCAAGTCGGCCGGGATCGGGCGCGGCCCGAATGGTTTGAAGGAATGATCGCGCAACGCGATCGGCGCCGGGCCGAAGCACCAGCGCCGCCCCAGGGTTTGGTTCTCTGGAGCGTCGAATACCCGAATGACGCCGGATGATGCCGGGGTCGATTTCATAGAGGAGCAATCGTTCGCATGAAAACGTACTCGCCGAAGGCATCGGAAATCCAGCGCGACTGGTATATTGTCGACGCCGAGGATCAGACGCTCGGGCGGATTTCGACCCACATCGCGTCGGTTCTCAAGGGGAAGCATAAGCCGGTCTACGCGACGCACATGGATATGGGCGACTATGTCGTCGTCGTGAACGCGGAAAAGATCCGCGTCACCGGAAATAAAGAGACGCAGAAGCTCTACTACCGGCACTCGCAGTTCCCGGGCGGCTTTCGCTCGACTCCGCTGCGTGACCAGTTGCAGAGGCATCCAACGCGGCCACTTGAGCACGCGGTGCGCAATATGTTGCCGAAGAACGCACTCGGCGACGCGATGTTTAAGAAGCTCAAAGTCTACGCCGGACCCGACCACCCGCACACGGCGCAGAAACCGCAGCCGTTGCGGATCGAAGGATAGAGGAGAGACGGGTTAATTGGAAGCAGGAGCAGCGAACACCGAACGACAGCAGCAGAGGTATATTCATGGCACCGGGCGCCGCAAGGAAGCTGTGGCGCGGGCGCGCCTCTATCCTGGGCGTGGCAATTTCGAAGTCAACAACAAGCCCGCACGCGACTATTTCGGTGGTCGTGACGTGTACCAGATCATGATCGCTGAGCCGCTGCGCCTGACGAATACCGTCGAGCGCTATAACGTGCAAGTGCGAGTGGTCGGCGGCGGTATGACCGGTCAGGCCGGTGCCGTACGTCACGCGATCGCCCGCGCGCTCGTGCGCGCCGATCCGGAGCTCCGTGCTGTGCTGCGTCGTGCCGGTATGCTGACGCGCGATGCCCGCGTCAAGGAGCGCAAGAAAGTCGGTCTCAAGCGAGCCCGCAAGGCGCCGCAGTACACGAAGCGCTAAGAGTAGCGCGATAATATACCTACGAAAGAACGACGGGGAGCCACGTGCTCCCCGTTTTGCTGCGGCGCGTCGGTTACATCCGGCCTTGTGGTCGTTGTTGTGGGAAGCCGACGTTACGCGCGACCTCGTGGCAGCGCTGGAACGCTTCAGTAAGTCGGCGAACGGCGGTGGGGCGCCACCAGGCATGGACGGCGTATGGGCTCAATTCGAGCGTGACGGCACCGTCGTACTGCGACGACGCCAGGCTCCCGATCAGTTCGTCGATGGGGAGATCGCCATCGCCCGGAAGTTGGTGATCGCGCGTCATCGCGTTGAGGAGCCCGAAACGCGAGTTTCGCGTTCGATTGACGTCGCTCAGATGGATGTTGGCAATGCGGGGTTGAAGCGTGCGGAGTGTTTCAAGAAGATCCCAATTTCGGCTGGCGGCGTGGGCCGTATCGTAGGTGATGCGGAGATCCCACTCCTCGGTGAGCCAGAGCAGTCGGTGCGGATGATCGAAGGCCCACGTTGGCGTTTTCGCGGTGGAGCGTCCGCTATTCTCAATCGCGACGGCGAACTGCGCACCGCGTGATATCTCGACGGCCGAGTTGACCGCATCGAACCAGAAACGACCGGCCGGTTCGTGCAGCGATTGCACGTTCGGCGTATGGACCACCAGCACATCGCACTGCAGGAAATTGGCCGCGAAGCGCGCCGACTGCACGATGTCGCGCGCCTTCAGTTCGGGGGACGCATGCTGAAGCCGCATCGTCGTATGCACCGAACGGACCGGGGTTTCGTAGCGATCTTCGAATGTGCGAATATGGTCGGGATCGATGCGACCGAGCCGTGGCGTCAGCATCAGTTCGATGCCTTCGGCGCCGACGTCGCGAGCGAGGCTGAGCGAATTTTCGATTGAGAATCCTGGGAACGCTCCGGTTGAGAGCAGCAGTTTCATGGTGGATTACTCGCCAGTCTGAGCCCGCCGTTTTCACCGCGCCGCCATGAATGCAATGCCACACGCTGGGCGTTGAATCCGACATCAGTCTAGCACGCCGGCCATGAAACGACACCCCGCCCGTTTCGATTTCCGAACCGTTCTCATCGCCCTTTCGCGACCGAATTTCGAACCGCGCGCATAACCGCGTGCTGCGTCGCGACGGCCAACTGCAGCGATCCGCGCGGGGTCAGGCGTCCTTCGTTTCGACCGAGAACGAAGATTGTATCTCCATCGAACGGCGTGTGAGCCGGGTGAATTGCGCGTGCCAGTCCGTCGTGCGCCGCGATCGCGATGCGCACGAGATCGTCGCGATTCACTTCCGCGTCGACGACAACAACGCCGATCGTCGTATTTTCGCCTGCCCGCGGCTGCGCCTGATCGGTCGTGAGGAGCAGTGCTTCGGCGCTCGGCACACCGGGATCGCGGTTGAAGGCGATTTCACCCACGGCGTTGACGGCCAGCAACGCGGCGACTGTTCCGGCATCGACCGCTACTCGGGCCGCTCCGATACCGGATGGCGAGCCTCCCGGATTGACGATTTTTCCGACCGTGGCGCCGGCACCCGCCCCAACTCGCCCGCTGGTCCAATTGTCGGTGGCGGCTGTCGAGGCGGCCAAATATCCCGCATCCGCATCGGGCCAGACCGGATCCGACCCTTGGAGATCGAAAAGGACGGCGGCAGGCACGATCGGCACCGGGATACTCGCCGTCGGGAAGCCGCGTCCCTGTTCGCGCAGCCAGCGCATGACGCCGTCCGCGGCCGCCAGCCCGAAGGCGCTGCCGCCGGTCAACAACACGGCATCGACGCGCTGGACAAGTCGCCCCTCTTCAAGCAGCGACGTTTCGCGTGTGCCCGGTGCTCCGCCTCGGACATCGACGACGGCCAGCGAGCGTTCATCGGGAATGACGACGGTGCAACCAGTGGCACCAGACGGGTGAGTCCAGTGACCGACCTGGAATCCCGGCATCGCGAAGCGCGTGTCATCGTGTTGCATCAGTTCCTCGATTGGACTGGACGCTAGACGACCACCTGAACGCCGCTGGCGGCGATGGTAATAGCGCCAGCGAAGGTGGAACGTGCGTCGCTCGCGGTTGCCTCGAGATCGTGTTCCGCCCAGAGATGCGTCAAAATCAGGTGTCGCACCCCGGCACGCTGCGCGATTTCTCCAGCCTGTGCCGCTGTCATGTGCCCGCTATTTTCCGGTGAACCGGCCTCGCGGCTGGAGAGGGTGGCTTCGCAGACCGCGACATCCACATCTCGCGCGAAGTCGACCAATGCATCAATAGGGGCACTGTCGGCGAGGTACGCGAGTTGACGCCCGCCGGCTCGCACGCGCATCGCCCAGCAATCGATAAAGTGTTGGGTTGGCATGAACGACACCGACAATGGGCCAAGATCGAACGAGCCATCCGGATCGTATTCATGGATGTCGAACTCACCATCGAAGAACGGTTCACGCGCCTCGGCTCCGAGCGCGAATACTCGCCCCAGTTGATCGAGAAAGTTTCGACCGTCTGGTGGCATCCAGAGGGGTATACGTGGACCGCGAGGGCCGCGGATGTAACGCAGCCCGTAGCGAAACGGAACGAGGTCGAGCGTATGGTCGGAATGCAGGTGAGAGATAAGAACGGCGCCGATGTCTCGTAATTCCGCATGCTGGCGCAGCCTGGAGATGCTGTCCGGCCCGCAGTCGAGCACGAGCGAGAATCCGTCGTGCGTGACGAGATACGACGATCCGGCGTCGCCCGGATTCGGACAGGCGGCGGAACCGCCGATGACCGTCAACTTCATGGCACAACGTCCTCGCCTTGCAGGTGGAGCGCGTCGTTCCAACAGATCAGACGTGCCACAGGATCGCCATTCAGTTCGAGGTGGGTGACGCTGCAATTCTGAACCAGGTACTTGGCCCAGTCGTTCGGATTGCCGCCGGTGAACTGAGCGACCGCGGAGGCAATGACCCCGCCGTGGGCGACAACCACGATTCGTTGTCCCACGTTTTGCTCGACCAGGTGATCGAATGCAGCTTTGACCCGCAGGTTGAATTCGCGCCGGGATTCGCCATTTGGAAAGCGAAAATCGATATCCGACGTATCAATAGCGCGCAGAAAGAGCTCGGGATGAGCCTCCTGCACCCTGGCGAGTGAATATCCTTCAAAGTCGCCGAAGTGATATTCCGTGAGATCAGCGAGCAGCACTGGGTCGATCCCAATGAGTTCGGAGATACGCAGCGCCGTGGCGTGGGCGCGGAGGAGCGGGCTGGAATAGAGCCCGCTGGCGCCACCGATCTGTTGCACCCGGTGGGCGACGCGGCGCGCTTGCCATTCTCCGAGCGGTGTCAGCGGAACGTCGGTTCGACCGTGGAGCAGTTGCTCCAAATTGCTCTGCGTCTCGCCGTGCCGGACGAGCACCAGCTCGGTGGAGGCCATGTTAGGCGTTCACAGGATGACGACAGAGGCCGGCAAGCGGGCAACCCGCGCACTGTGGGGAACGGGCGCGGCAGATCGCGCGGCCGTGTTGAATCATATTGACGTGGAAAGAGTAGACATCCTGTGGGTCGAGGAGCGCCTCAAGCGCCTCGTGCGCGTCCTCGGGATTGGTTGAGCCGTCGATCAGGCCGATTCGTTGCGAAACGCGGTACACGTGGGTGTCAACCGGCAACGCTGGTCGTTGACAGGCAAAGAGCAGGACACAGGCAGCGGTCTTCGGACCGACACCGGGCAATGAGCGGAGCAGCGCTTTCGCTTCGGCAAGCGGTCGCTCCTCGATCCCATCGAGCAAATGACCGGCCAGCACCTGGCTGACGACCATTTTGATGCGCGGCGCTTTCACACGAGCAAGGCCGCCGGCACGAATCGCATCGGCGATCGCATCGTCCGGTGCGGCGACCACCTCATCCCAGGTTGGAAAGGCTGTGCGCAATGATGTGAAGGCGCGTTCACAGTTAATGTCGGAGGTGTGTTGCGACAGGATGGTAAGCACAAGTTCATCGAGCGGGGTGTGCTCAACCCGCCAGGCAGGACGACCGTAGGATGTTTCCAGGCGTCGCAGGACCTCGCGCGCGAAGATCGAATTGATTTGGCGCTCATCTGTCGCGGTCACCATACATCCATTGTACACGCAGCCGACGGAGGGCGAAATCGTGCGTTCTCATGCCTCCATGGCAATCGATGCATCGGGTTTTCGCGGCCGCGAGCATTGTTGGAAACCGGGATAATTCATCGTCCCCGATGCCGTAGGATTAGCGCTGTTGGGCGGGACGTCAGTCGAGCGGGAGTGCGCAAACCATGCACCGGCCGTTAGAGGAACGAAGCTGCGGCGTTTTGCTACATCCGACATCATTGCCCGGGTCGCACGGAACCGGGGATCTGGGAACGGAAGCGTACCGCTTCGTCGAATTTTTGGAGCGGGCCGGCCAAAATTTATGGCAGGTTCTCCCGCTCGGTCCGGCCGGGCCGGGTAACTCACCGTACGATAGCCGCTCCGCCTTCGCCGGCAATCCACTGCTCATCTCCGAGACGTGGCTGGTCGATCGCGGACTGCTCGACGCGGATGATCTGATCAGTGCGGGGCCGTCGAGCGATCGGGCCGATTATCGCGCCGCCTGGGAACGCAAGGTCCCGATGTTACGCCGCGCGTTCGAGCGCTTTCGCCGCATCGAATCCGGCGATCTGGCGCAACGCTTTGAGCAGTTTCGACAGCGCGAGGCTGGCTGGCTCAACGATTTCACACTCTTTGAAGCGCTGCATGACACGCATCCGCCCGGCTCGTGGATCACCTGGGAACCGGAATTGGTACGCCGTGAACCGGAGGCATTGAGCGCCGCGCGCGAGCAGCTCTGTGACGAAATCCGCTATCACACGTTTGTGCAGTTCGTCTTTGATGCACAGTGGCACGAGTTGCGACGCTACGCCAACCGCCGGGGCATTCAGATCGTCGGCGACGTACCGATTTACGTTTCGTTCGATAGTGCCGACGTTTGGGCCAACCAGGAGATCTTTCAACTCGATGCGTTTGGTCAGCCGACCCTCGTGGCTGGGGTCCCGCCGGACTATTTTTCCGAAAGCGGCCAGCTCTGGGGCAATCCGGTCTATCGTTGGGAAGTGATGAAGGCGCGAGAGTTCCGTTGGTGGATCGAACGATTCCGGCGCACCCTTGCTTTGACCGACGTGGCGCGGGTCGACCACTTCCGCGGTTTTCAAGCTGGATGGCACGTGCCTGCTGGCGAATTGACCGCCATAAACGGCTGGTGGTTGGACGGCCCAGGTGTCACGATTTTCGAGCATTTGGCCGGGGTGCTCGGGGCGTTACCGGTCATTGCCGAAGATCTTGGCATCATCACCGACGACGTGACGGCACTGCGTAAGCAGCTCGGTCTGCCGGGTATGACGGTGCTCCAATTCGCCTTCGGGAGTGGTAGCGACAACAAATATCTACCGCACAACTTCGAGTCGAACTCGGTGGTCTACACCGGCACCCACGACAACGACACCACCGCCGGCTGGCTGCGAAAGATCGATGAATCGACCCGCGCGCATGTGCGGGCCTATCTCGGTTGCGACGACGATCTGACCTGGGCGCTCATCCGCTTGGCGTACGCCTCGGTCGCGCGTGCGGCCATCGTTCCGGCCCAGGACCTGCTTGGTCTCGACAGTACCGCACGAATGAATACGCCCGGCACGGTCGACGGAAATTGGGCCTGGCGCGCGCTACCAGGCGCCTTCACCCCAGAACTGGCGAAGAAGCTCGCGACGCTCGCCCATCTGTACGGGCGCGAGAGCTGAGGGCCGTTCTATTTGACGTCGGTACTGTTGCGCACGCGGCGGAGCGTAATGACTTCATGTTCCTCGCGTTCTTCGAGTGGGTGCAGGATCAGATCGAGCGCCATCCAGATCGTCTTCGAATAGGGATAGAAGAAGATTGGGAAGGTTCCGTTTAGCAAGAGGGCGATAATCAACATCGGTTTGATCGGGATATCGGGCCACGTCCAGATCACGCCGATGATGAGCACGATCGCGAAAACGAATTCGGTGACGACCGTGTTGACCGCCACAGCGCCGGTCCAATAACCTTCTTCGCGCTCGAAAAAGATCCCACAATTTGGACATCGATCGACCATGTGGAGCCAACGGCGAAAGATGTGTCGTTGACCACAATTCGGGCAGCGACCAAGAATCCCGCGCCCGAATGTTTTTAATCCGTTCATCGTTCCAAACGCCGCTTTCGCGGGATAGTTGGGTCACTCGCACGCCACCAGCGTACTGTCTAAGGATACTATGGCTGCCCAACGCCACCGCTCTCGCCGCGCTGCACCTCGATCATCTTGCCTGGCTTTTCCAACGTCTTATTGAACGTGATGGTGAGGACTCCATCGTCGTACTGCGCCTGCCCGGTCGATTCGTCGACCGTGGCGGGCAACGTAATGCTTCGGGCGACATGCCCGACGTGCCGCTCGACGACCTGCCAGGTTCCATGGGCTTCGTCGCGCTGTTCGGTTGAAGTGCCGCGAATCGTGAGCACACCGTTCCGCACTTCGACGGAGATGTCATCTGGTTTGATGCCGGGCATCGACGCTTTCACGATGACCGATTGCTCTTCTTCGTGAACGTCGATCGGCATATTGGCCCGCTCATCGGCGGCAGATCCGGTGTTCATCAAATCCGAGAAGACGCGATCGAAGCGATCGCGAAGCGTATCCATATCGAGAAATCGAGCGCGCTGAGAACCGCTCATATTGGTCTCCATTCAATTCCATGTCCGGCGAATCGCCCGCCCGTACATCGGCATCTTCGATGTTGCATAAAGTGCGCCAGCGC
>JAICWZ010000231.1 GCA_025966355.1 Thermomicrobiaceae bacterium | reverse complement strand
CGCGTTGGTCGAGGCGCTCGGCCAAACCGCCACCCCGGCCATCTGCCCGCACGGCTCGCCCCTCCTCATGCACCTCAGCGGCACGACGCTCGAACGGCAGTTTGATTGGTGATGATTGGCATATGGGAATATAGCCGGCACTACGGCTTACGGCGTCAACCAATCGTTGGCGGGTCTCGACGCACGCGAGCGTCCGCCTGAATCCCGTCCCTGGAATTCGGAATACTGTCTGAAAAGCGATCTCTCAACGAGTTCCCTGGCACCGACCTTGCCGGTTGAACGGTGTCCGCCGGTTTTGTATTCCCGGTACCTACGTACTGACCCTTTGGTACCTCTAGCCATTGACGCTGTTCGGGCCGGATCGTTAGCTTAGGACTGGGGCACCGGCGTGCTTTTGCGCGCCACTGCTGGGATGAGGAGAGCGTCGTTGTCGACCGGGAAACCGAAGCCAGAGAGCTTCCCCAATATCGATGCGGCCGTGCAACGCGAGTTTCAGGCGCTGCGCGAATTCCTGGTCGAAATCGAACAAACCCCTTCGAACGGCAATGGAAAATCGAATGGCGCGACGATTGTCATGCCATCGTCGAACGGCAAGCCACGCGCCTGGTGGGTCATCTTACGCGGTGTTGAACGCCTACCGGTTGTCACTGACGTTCGCGAGCGTATCGCGCGGCTTCCCGGCTGCATGGCCGCGCAAGTCGTATCGCTTTCATCCAGCGAAATTCGTCTCAGCGTGACGACATCCTGCCAAATCGATGAGCGCCAGCTGGAATTCGTCGTCGGCGCATGCAATGATGTCCGTGAGTCGCAGATCATCGCACGCAGTATGAGACCGGTGGAGTAGATGGGATTCTCTGGCGATCTCGACGATCTTCCCCTGCAAGATGTCCTCTATCTCCTGTCGACTCGCCATCGTTCGGGCCGCCTGACGCTGCGCACGACGATGAACGAATTCGTCTTGCTCTTCGATCGCGGTCGGGTCGCTTCGGTCGTGACCGACGACGATAGCCTGCGTATCGGCCGGTTGTTGGTCGAACAGGGGTACGTCAGTGAGGCGCAACTGGAGCAGGCGCTCGCCTTGCAGGACGTGACCGATCGGACGACGCGCATCGGCGATGTGCTCGTGACGCTCGGCTTCGTGACGCGGCAGCAGATCGGCCAGGCCGTCGCCGGTCAGTTCGAAGCCTCGCTCTTCCGCGTGCTCCTCTATCCGAACGGCACACTCGAATTCGAACCGGAAGAATCGATCAAGGTCGACCCGTTCGTGCAGGATACGTCGGTAGAGTTGATGATTCTGAACGCGGTGCGCATGGCCGATGAGTGGCTGGCATCGAATACGCCGAACGAGGCGATCGAGCTCGAAGATGTTCCGTTCAACCCGGCGCTGTTCGACCGGATGGGCGAGATCGAGAAGAGCGTTTTGCTCGCCATTTTGAACGGCGTCCATACCTCACACGAACTGTCCAAGACGACCGGTATCCCGGCACCCGATCTTCGCGCGGCGCTCATGTCGTTGACGGCGGCATCGCTCATCTCGCGCCAGGAGATCGAAGACGATGCGACGGACGACCTACCGACCCACCCCGGTCCACGCGCGCTCGCCATCTAATCAGACGTCGTAGGGGTTTGATTGATCAAACCCGGCCGATGTGCGCATGCACGAGGCGTGTTTCCCCATCGTCGCCGCCCGGAATACGCATGTGTGACCACTCTGTGCCGCCCGAGAATGCGACGCGCTGATCGAACGAGGAGGACGGGCGCCGCCTGAACGGCGCGCCGGGCGTCATCAGTGACGCCTCTACGATCGTGGAGCGTCGCTTACCAGAGTCGCAGGCCGCCGCTGTCGGTAAGGACGGCGCCGAGCAGGCGCGCGCCGACGCGGTCGAGCGATTCCTTGGCCTTTTGGGCCGCCGCGCGTTTGGTGCGACCGGAACGGACGAGCAGCAGGACCGCATCGACGCGCGCCGCGATCGTGAGCGCGTCGCCAACATCCGCCAGCGATGGTGCGTCGAAGACGAGGTATTCCGCGGCATCCGCCAGTCGTTGCAAGAGGTCGACGAAATGGTCGCTACTGAGAAAGTCGACCGGTGCGGCGCCATATCCGCGATTGCCGCTGGCCGTGCCGGCCGTGAGTAGCGATAGCCCATCGATCGCCGTTGAACTGAGTGGGATCGGGGCGGCACTGTCGCCGGCGGCGAGCCAATCGCTCAGGCCGGACTGATTGGCAACGCCGAACTGCTGATGTAAGGCAGGCTGGCGCAGATCGGCATCGATCAGGATGGTCGTATCTCCACCCAGGGCCAGCGCCGCGGCGAGATTGGCCGCGACCTCGCTGTGCTGACCTTTCGATCCGGCGTCGGCAATCAGTACGGACCGCACCGACGGTTTCACTCCGGCGAACTTGACGCTGGCGCGCAACGAGCGATACGCCTCGGCGGTGGCTGATGCCGGGTTCGCCAGCAACGTCAGGGTGTTGGCGGTCGCGGGGCGCTGTCCCTCGCTCGTTCGATCCTGCGTCTGGCTCACGCGTGGTCCTTTCTGCGGAACGCCGTTCAGCGTTGTCAGTCTACATCCTCAGTCGCGTGGAATCCCGACCAGTGTTGGCAGCTCAAGGTAGCGATCGACATCGTCCTCGCTGCGCAGCGTGTCATCGAAGTATTCGACGACAAAGGTGAGGATGATGCCAAAGACGAGTCCGAGCAGCGCGGCAGCGGCCGTGTTCAGTTTGACCCGTGGTCCGCTCGGCGTCGTCGGTGCGCTGGGCGTTTCCAGTTTCATAATCTGCACCGTGCCGGCCGGAGTCTGCGTCGTCGGCGAGGTGTAATTCTTGATGATCTGCTGATCATCAGCTGCCGATTTGGCGACGAAAGCATCGGCCAGCGCGTTGACGACCTTCGCGGCGCGCTGTGGATCGGTGTCGGTCATCACGATCTGTATGATATTCGCGTCGGGGTTGTGGCCGACGGCGAGCTTGCCCATCACCTGGCTCGGATCGATATTGAGGTTGGCCTGCTGCAACGCCTTGGCAACGAAATCCCAGTTATTGATGAGACTCGTGTACGACGCCAGCCGGTTTTTGGCGTAGAGATCGAGCCAGTAGTCGGGTGGCTGGGCGATCGCCATCATCTGCGTGCTCGTCTGGTACGTCTTCGGTTGGGCGCTGGTATAGCCGAAGGCGATGACCGCCGCGACGACGGCGGCGAGCACGACGAGCCACCAGCGGCGCAGAACGATCAGCAGGTACTCTTCCGGCCTCATCGTGCCGCTCGCTCGTGCGGGATCACGCCGATCACCGGCACGCCAAGCGCGGTCGAGACCGCTTCGGGCGAACGAAGCGAATCGTCGAGGTAGTCGACGAAGAGAGCGATCACGACCCCCGCGAAAATCGCGACCGCGATTTGCAGGAGATAGAGCAAATTTCGTTTGTTGGAATTGGGTGCGGCGCCGAGTGCTTGCTGAATCGTCTGGACCGAGGCGCCAACATCGGGATTCGTCTTGAAATAGCCGGTGCCGTTGGTCTCCAGCGTCTTGGCCGCTTCCGAGGCGATCAGTGTGGCGCGATCGGCCGTACTCGACTTGACGGAGATGGTCAGAATCCGATTGACGCGCGACGACGTGATCGCACCTTGCACTTCACCGGCCGATACGTCTTGCCCGGTATCGGTCTTGATGAGCTTCGATACATCAGTCGCGAAGACGTTCCCCTGTACGACCTGCACCAGATCATCCAGCGCGTATTCGCTGGCCAGGTACTGGTAATAGCCGTCGTACTGGAAGTATTGGTTCTCGCCGGGCTGCTCGGCGGAGCGAACGATCGACATCTTCGCCTGCGCCGTGTAGGAGAGCGTGTTGCTGCGCGACTGGTAGAGCACGCCAACCAGCACGATGAGCGGCACCAGCACCACGATATACCAGCGTTCCCAGAGAATGCGGAGATAGGCTTTCAGTTCCACGAGACAGTGGCCTCCGTGGTCGGACGAACAGCCTGGGCCGTTCGTTCGTGTATCGATCGATCGACGATCCGGGCGATGTCGCGCTCGAATCGGGCACGACTGAAACGTTTGGCGCGCCGAACGATCTCGTCAGTCGAAAAATTGATGGTTTCGAAGCGGCGCACGGCCTCGATCACCCCCTCGGGCCTCTGCGGCTGGAAGAGTACCCCGGTCACGCCATCGACGACCGTATCGAGCGCCCCACCGGCACCGAGCGCGATG
>JAICWZ010000238.1 GCA_025966355.1 Thermomicrobiaceae bacterium | reverse complement strand
TTCATCATCGACCAGCCCCGCGACGAGCAGTTCGGCGTGTTGGAACAGGTAGCCACGGACGTGATCCCGAGGATGCGGCGAGAGACGGCGTAGGGCTGACGGCCCGATGATCCGATAACGTTACGCGCGCTCGAACGACGCCCGAGGTTAAAACCATCGAGCTACGTAGGCGAAGTCCCCTCGGGGACTAAGAAAGGCCCTCCTCAATCCCGCAGGGATTTCGTCTCATAGCCAGATGGTTTCAACCTCGGGCGATGCTCGGGTTCGAAGACGCTCTCTTCGGTGAGCGTGTCGACCTCATCCTTCAGGTTCTGCACCTGACGGTTGAGCATCCAGAGGTAGGCACCGATCACGATCCAGGTGATGAGGAAGGCGACAAAGAGATAGCTCAGGTTACTCACGCGGTCGTCACTCCTTCGGCTTCGCGTTCGGAAAGCGCGTATTGGTAATCGATCAACTGGTCTTTCATGCGTTCAATGCCCAGCTTCTGGATCATCAGATACAGATAGAAGAGCGTAAAGGCGAGCAGGCAGACCATCAGCGCGACGACCATTTGCCCCGGCATGTTGGCGCTCGTAACCGAAATGACCGCCTGCGGATGTAGCGTGCGCCACCAGTCGACCGAGAGATAAATGATCGGCACATCGAAAAAGCCGATGATCCCGATGACGGCGGAGTAGGTCGCTGCCCGGCCGCGATCGCCGGCATAGGCCCGGATCATGAAATAGCCGAGGAAGATGAACCAGAGCAAAAGCGTCGTCGTCAGGCGTGCGTCCCAGGTCCACCAGGTGCCCCAGATCGGCCGTCCCCAGAACGAGCCGGTCACCAGCACCAGCGTCGTGAAGACAAGGCCGATTTCAGCCGACGAGCGCGCGATCTGATCCCAGATCAGCGCCCGCTTCCAGAGATACATGATCGCCGCCAGGAAGACGACGCCGAACGCCAGAAACGCAACCCAGGCCATCGGCACGTGAATGTAGAAAATGCGCTGCGCGTTCCCCTGAATGGCATCCTCCGGCGCATAGACGAGGCCGAGATACATCCCGATCGCCATTGTGATTGCCGACAATAACCCGAGCACCAGCCCAACGCCCGACGCCCAGCTTGATTTCCCCTTGACTATCACCCTATTCCTCCACTACGCGATCGAAAACGGCGTAGGAAATCGCCAAGAACAATACATCATATGCACCGAGGAGATTAAGCCAGGCGCTCAGATCGTTCGTCTGCCTGGTCAAGATGAGCGTCGTCGCCCGCACCGAGGCGATGACGACCGGCAGCAGGATCGGAAACATGAGAACCGGCAACAGCACCTCGCGCGAACGCGTGCTGGCTGCCATGACGGCCAACAACGTCCCGACCGCCGCGAAGCCGAGCGTGCCGAGGAAGAGCGCCAGCAAGAGCAGCGGCTGAAAGACATCCAGATCGAAGAGCGCCGCGAAGATCGGCACCGAAATTAGTTCGACCAGTGTGATGAAGAGCAGGTTGCCGATGAACTTCCCCAGAAAGATCGTACCGCGATCAACCGGGCAGAGGAGCAAGCCATCGAACGAGCCTTTATCGCGTTCCAGCGAGATTGACCGACCCAATCCGAGGAAACCGGCGAAATTGAACGCGACCCACATGGCGCCCGCGCCACTCGCCGCCTTGGCGGTTCCGGTCATATCGAACGCGAAATTGAAGGTGATGATCGTCAGCACGGCGAAGATGAACATGCCGCCGAAGAGTTCCTTCGTGCGGATCTCGGTCAGCAGATCTTTCCAGACGATAATTGAGATCTTGTCCAGCCCGTCTCTCACCGGCGCGACAACCTCTCGTCCAGTTCATCTTCATCCAGCGACGGCGCCGGGGCGTCGAGCACGATCTTGCCGTTCTCCAGCAGCAGCACCCGATCGGCCGTTGAGAGCCCGAAGCGCAAATCGTGCGTCGTCATGAGCACCGTGCCCTCGGTCGTCCGCTGGTAGCCGAGAATCCGCTCCAGCACCCGCGCCCCTTCGCGATCGAGCCCAGAATCCGGCTCATCAAGCAGCAGCAGCGCCGGCTTGTGCAGGATGGCGCGGCCGATCGCGAGGCGCTGCTGCATGCCACGAGAAAACGTACCGACGCGGTCATCGCGCCGGGAAATCAAGCCGACCATGAACAGAATCTCGTCGATCCGTGAGCGCTCGTCGGACACGCTGTACATGCGCGCGAAAAAGCGCAGATTTTCTTCGGCCGTCAGATCTTCATAGAGATATGGCTGGTGAGCCACGACGCCAACCTGGGAGCGCACTGCTTGCGCTGTCTTGTGTGTGAGGTGGCCGGCGATCGAAACCGTTCCGGAAGTCGGGCGGCTGAGCGTCGCCAGGATGCGCAGGAGCGTCGTCTTACCGGCACCGTTGGCGCCAAGGAGCGCAACGCGTTCGCCCGGGTAGAGTTCCAGGTCAATCGAGCGCAAGACGCCGCGGCGTTCGTACCGTTTGCTCAATTTGGAGATCTTGACGCGCGGAACACGAGGAACGGGGACGGCCTCACCACCCGAGGCCAGAAGCTGCGACGCACGCGGTGACACGTTCACGACGAGGATGGCTCCTGGTTCACGGTCAACTGGGCATTTCGAGCGAGCGCGCGCAGTTGAAGAATCTCAACATTGATTTCGTCGTCGAAACCACCCGCCTCTTGCTCAAGATCGCGGAGTACGACGGCCGCTTCGCGAATATATTTGCCGCGCGTCTCCTGGTATTCCTCATCCAGCATCTTGCCCGAGGCATGGTCGAAATCGACATCGCGAATCGCCTGCACCAGATATTGGCGTCGCGCTTGCAAGTCGGCAATACGCGCCGGAACCGATACCGCGACCTGGCGCTGCGAGCGGAGCAGCGGCCAGAGTACAAAGGCCGCGACCGCGACGATGACGACCGCCAGAATCATGTATCCGATCATGAAACACCCTGATCTGAACCGAGAAGCCCGCCGGCCGGCCGATCATCAACACGCGGCGACTTCGGCTTTGACGCCGGAGGAACGCTGAAATCGGCGTCGAACTCGGTCACATCCTGCCGGATGAGCTCCTCGTAGCGCGCCAGGCCCGGATCATCGACTTCAACAGACGTCAACGGTTCGCTGCCGGCAACCGCTGCGGCACTCCAGCGACGCCGCTGCGTCAGGAAACCGAGCAGAATCCCGGCCCCGGCGATGACCGCGACGACCGGGATCCACCAGAGCGCCAGCGAAAAGCCGTGCTTCGGCGGTTGGCGCAAAATCGTGACGCCGTAGGCGCCAACGAAGTAATCCATGATCTGCTGCCGCGTTTGGCCCTGATCGAGCTTCTGCTGGATCAGTTCGCGCATATCGTGCGCCAGCTGCGAGCTCGAATCGCGCACGCTCTCGCCGGTGCAGACCGGACAGTTGAGCGAGTTGGCGATCGACAACGCCTCGGCCGACAGCGCCTCGTCCGCGGCGCTGGCCGCTCCGCCCACCAGCAGGAGGAGCGACAGGCTCAGGGCGATGGCGAGCAGGCTACGCTTCACTCAAGGCCGCCTTCTTCACCGTACTTCGGACTCGCTGCCGTTCCGGACGCGCGGCGGGCCAGAGCAGCGTGAACAGGCCAAAGACGAAGACATAGCCACCCCACCAGATCCAGTTCGCCAACGGATTGATGTAGACGCGAATACTCGCGGTCTGATCATTCTCCCAGCGATCGAGCACCACGTAGACGTCATTCAGACCAACCGTCTTGATCCCCATGCGCGCGGTCGGCTGGCTCTCGAAACCGGTGTAGAAGAAGCGCTTGCTCTGAATCTGTGTCTTCAGCTTGCCGTCCTGAGATACGTCGATCAGAGCGGCGACTTCGTCGCCCTCTTGGGTCGTCGTATCGCGCAGACCGTTGTAGGTGATCGTGTAGTTACTGATCGTGGCGGAATCGCCCGGCTTCATTGTGAACTGTCGCTCGGTCTGGAAGAAATGCGTGCCGATGATGCCGATGGCCAGCACCGCCATTGCCAGGTGAACGATATAGCCGCCATACCGCCGGTTGTTCTTGCGCAACAGGCTTGGGATTGCCGTGAGGTAGCTCTCACCGATCGAGCGATGCCGCACGCGCGCACCGCGCACATATTCCGCGATGATTGTGCCGACCGTGAAAACGACGGCGGCCAGCGCCACGACCGGTAACGCATCACGCA
>JAICWZ010000217.1 GCA_025966355.1 Thermomicrobiaceae bacterium | reverse complement strand
TGAAGGCAGAGGGGAACTCGTAGGGGCGTCATTGATGACGCCCGCGCCGATATGCGCGTAGCGCACGAGGCGTGTTCGTGGCGAGCAGGTCGAGGAATGGCAACGTCGGTGGTTCGGAGACGGGGGAAGACGGGCGCCGCCTGAACGGCGCGCCGGGCGTCATCAATGTCGCCCCTACGATGAGTCAACGAACATCGAGAGAGCAGCAGACAGAACGTGGAGGGAAGCCCAAAGATGGAAGACGCCAATCAGTCCGCGCGGAGGCCCATCTGCGCGACAGGTACCGTCGTGATCGCCGAAAATGGGCAGCGACTCGGCACTGTTCGCGTCGCCTATCCGCACTATGTCCTCGTGAGCGAGGACGGCGCACCTGAACGTGATTTGGAAGTTCCGGCGCGCGCGGTTGCCCGCCTGGAGAACGGAAAGCTCTACCTGACGGTCAACCGCGAAGCGCTGTCAGCCGTCGACGATGAAGAAGCGGTCGCTCGGCGGTATCCCGCGCAATCCTGACGCGGTCGGAGCGCCACGTCCAACGATGGCCGCATCCGCTCACTCCGGCCCCTCATCCCGCGTGTGTTCGCTGGCGGTGAGCGCCTGTTCGCGGGCGAGGACGGCATCGGGATCGATGTTGAGGGAGCGGACGAGGTTGGCGAGGTAGGCGTCGAGCGGGATGGCGAACCATTCGTCATCAAGCGGCTGGGCGGAGACGAACGCTTCATAGCACGCTTCGCCGCAGACTTGATGTGCCGGTTGCTCGGATGAAATCGACTGATCGGGCGTCAAACGCGAGAGATGGAAACCGCCGGCGGTGACGATCTCGCCGCACTGATCACAGACGATCGCCGGGAGAAGATACTCGTCGTTGAGCTTCAGCGTAAATGCCACGACGAACTCCCCGGCCGTGGCCGCACGCACGGCGATCGCAGCGCACGATCATGACAGCCGATCATGCGCTACTTCTCGAAGTAGGCGCGGTTCTTGCCGAAGAACGAGGCCCACTGTTCCGGAAGATCATCCTCGAAGAAGATCGCCTCCACCGGGCAGACTTCGGCGCAGACGCCGCAGTCGATGCACTCATCGGGATCGATGAAATACTGGTCGGCGTCGTCATCGGTATGGATGCAATCGACCGGGCAGACCTCGACGCAGGACCCATCTTTCAGTCCGATGCAAGGTTCGGCGATGATATAGGTCATCGAGGAGCGTTCCTTTCAATCTTCAATCGCGTTGGTGCGTGTGGTCAAACGTATAGCGGTGGTCAGCCGGCCACCAGCCCTTCTCAATCGCTGAGTATACGTGCCGGATGGCCCGATGCAAACGCGCCGGACAACCCGCTCGGCACTGAAAAGGGGCGGGTTTGCCGCCCCCGGTTGATTCCTACGCCAGCCGTTACTTCGGAATCTGCCCCTGCGTGTACAGCCACTTCACGAAACGTAGCCGGTGCCACTGGTTGCGCGAATCTACATACTCAATGTAGGGGTACATGTCACGGAGGCGGCGAAGTTGGCTGATCTCCTCCCTGGAAAACCCAGCCTGATCCAACGCATCTTCCGCCGGAGCATTCGGACGCGGTTGCACAGACATTGGTCCAGACATGATCGTTCGCTCCTCCCGATTGAGACGTTCGGCCCGACCCCATCCGGGGAGGGCGCCGAACCCGCGGCTGCCGCGAGTCTCTCTTACTCTTATTAACGCACATGCGTGAAGAGTGGATGACTCCGCTTTCGCCGGACAAAAGAAATCAGCGTGGCGAAATCGCCACGCTGACCGTCGTTCCACATCGTTTGAGTGACCGGTTAACTCGTCGACTCCGCCTTCGACGCGTCATCCTCACCGGCATCGGCCACCGTCAGCTGCTCTTCGCTCCGCTGAACCTGAGTGAGCCGTTCTAGCCGCTTCTGGCGACGCTCAACCTTCTTGCGCCTCGGAGCCTCCTGCGCGGCTTCCATACGACGCATGAAGCGCTCGACCTGACCGGCGCTGTCGACGATGCGCTGCTCGCCGGTGTAGTACGGGTGGCACTTCGGGCAGAGATCGACGCGCAACTGCGGCTTGGTCGAACGAGTGACCCAGCTATTGCCGCAGGCGCAAACGACCGTGCTCTCTTCGTATTTCGGGTGGATTCCCTGTTTCATTCTTTGACCTCAAGCAACTGACTGCGGTGCGCTATCGACCGCATAGACACTGACCTGCTTCTTGTCGCGACGCACGGCCTCGAACTTGACGGCGCCATCGATCTTCGAGAAGAGCGTGAAATCGCGGCCCATGCCGACGTTTTCGCCGGGGTAGAACTTCGTGCCGCACTGGCGCACCAGGATCGAGCCTGCGGTGACGATGTTTCCATCGTAGCGCTTCACGCCACGCCGCTTGGCATTGCTGTCTCGGCCGTTACGCGAACTGCCGACACCTTTTTTATGAGCCATTCCGCTCCTCCACCTTCATCATCGCGTCGGCCTGCCGCCGGGCTCAGGCAACGATATTCGTAATCGTCAACTGGGTGAGACTCTGACGATGCCCGGTCTTGCGACGGTAGCGCTTTTTCGGTCGCATCTTGAAGACAATCAGCTTCTTGCCCCGCTTCTGGGCATCGACGCTGGCAATAACCTTCGCTCCGTCAACCACCGGCGTGCCGATCTTGACATCGCCGTCCTGCTCGACCATCAGCACGCGATCAAGCGTGACCTCGGCGCCTGGCTCAGCATCAAGCTTTTCAACGTCGATGCGATCGCCAACCGCGACCCGATACTGTTTTCCGCCTGTTTGAACGACCGCGTACACCGAGAGTCCCTCCTGAAGTCAGCAAAGACAAGCCGTGGGCGCGAACGCCCACAAGCGTTAATTCTATCAACCCTGTGCTTCCCTGTCAATCGTTGGCGGAATGCGCAAAACAGGACGGCCGCCTGTGCCCGGGACCTCGGTCCCGGCCTCCGTAGACGAAGTCCCTTGCGAGGGACTGAGAACGTTCTCGCTCAATCCCGGAGGGATTTCGTCTATGGAGCATGAGATTTCTAATCCCGTGCGGCGCTCGGGCGAGAACGAGGTGACAGGACCACGCTCACGTTCGCCCAACAGGAGGGTGAGGGCGGCCACGCGGACTCTCCCCACCCGGTTTCGACGGAGTTTTCCCCGCTTGACACCCCTTCGAGCAGCGGCGTACAATTCGGAATGTAGTAAGATTTGCACAGATTTCTTCGGTTTTGTGCAGATTTTCGGACTGATTCCTAGTTTTGCCGCCGCGCGATTCCGCACAATGCAGAGCAGAGATGCGAACGTGACGCCTGATCAAACCACATTCCGCGTCGGCACGCGCGGCAGCGCCCTGGCGCTGGAACAGACACGTATCTTCAACGCCGCCCTAACCGCCGCGATTCCCGCTATGCAGATCGAAACGGTCGTGATGAGTACGGCCGGGGACGTCGACAAGCAAACACCGCTCGCCATTCTCGGCGGTCAAGGCGTCTTTGCCAAAGAACTTGAAGCGGCGCTGCTGAACGGTACGATCGATGTCGCCGTTCATAGCGCCAAGGATCTGACATCCGAACTGCCACCCGGTTTGACGCTCGGCGCCATCCTCAATCGCGCCGATCCGCGCGATGTCTTCCTTAGTATGGATGGCAAACGGCTCACCGAGCTCCCGACCGGCGCGCGGGTCGGCACCAGCTCACGGCGACGCGTGATGGAGTTACGCCAGTTGCGACCCGATCTGCAGGCGGTCGAACTGCGTGGCAATGTGGATACGCGCCTGCGTAAGCTGGCGGCCGGCGAGGTCGATGCCGCCATCATCGCCGCGGCCGGACTGCTGCGTATGGGCTGGCAGGAGCGCATCAGCGAGTACCTGCCGGTCGAAGCGTTCGTCCCCTCGCCGGGGCAGGGCGCGCTCGGCATCGAATGCCGGGCGGATGACGCCGCCACCCTGACGCTCCTGGCTCGGATTGCCGACCGCTCGGTCACGATCGCGGTCGAAGCGGAGCGTACCTTCTTACGAACCGTCGGCGGCGGCTGCCAGTCACCGATCGGCGCCCACACCGTGATCGAGGGCGATACGCTCACGATGCACGCCATGCTGGCCGATGAAGGGATGACCGTTGCCTGCTTCCAGTCCGCTGGCGGAGGGCTGAATGAGGCGGATGCCATCGCCCGTGATCTCGCCGAAAGCCTGAGCAACGAACTGGCGCTGAGATTGGGCAGATTGGCATCATGACCGGGCGCCTCGTCCTCTGCTCCTTCGGTTCCGGCAATCCGGACATGCTGCCGGTGCGCACGGTCAATCTTCTTGGCGAAGCGACGATGGCGCTCTTCCCCGACACGACGCCCAGGGCCGTTTCAAATCTCATCGCGCCGGGCGCCAGGCAGATCGAACTGCCGCTCAGCAATCCGTTTCTGCCGGGCGAGCGCACCTGGTCGGA
>JAICWZ010000298.1 GCA_025966355.1 Thermomicrobiaceae bacterium | reverse complement strand
GTTTGGAATCGCCCAGATCGGCAAGGCCTTTCGCAACGAGATCACGCCGGGAAACTTCATCTTCCGCCTGCTCGAATTCGAGATCATGGAGATCGAGTACTTCATTCGTGAGAGCGAGGCGCAGGAGACGTTCGAGGACTGGTTGACCCAGATTGGCGCCTTCTTCGATTCGATCGGGTTGCGTCGTGACAATATCCGCACGCGCGAGCATGAGGGCAAAGAGCTTTCGCACTACTCGAAGCGGACGGTCGACTACGAATATCGCTTCCCATTCGGCTGGAAGGAACTCTGTGGGCTGGCCTATCGGGGTGACTACGACCTGAGCCGTCATTCGGAGTTCAGCGGCGTCGATCTGTCGTATTTCGAACAGCAGACGGGCGAGCGCTTCATGCCACACGTCATCGAACCGGCGCTCGGCGTCGATCGCATTCTGCTGGTCACATTGCTCGACGCCTATGACGAAGAAGAGGCGGCAGACATCAACGGCAAGCCGTACACGCGCGTCGTCTTGCGCCTGCATCCGCGCATCGCGCCGTATCAGGTCGCGGTGCTTCCCCTGATGAAGAAGCCGGAATTGGTGGCGAAAGCGTCGGAGGTGCAGGCGATGCTGCGCAAGACGTTCTCGGTCGAATATGACGAGACACAGAGTATCGGGCGGCGCTACCGTCGACAGGACGAGATCGGCACGCCGTTCTGTGTCACGATCGACTACGAGTCGCTCGACGACCAGGCGGTGACGGTGCGTGAGCGCGAGACGATGGCTCAGGTGCGCGTGCCGATCGCTGAGATCGCGGACGTCATCTCCGACAAGATCGCGAACTGGAGCTAAAGCTCGTCTTCGCCAACGATTCGCTGGTAGAGGCCGTTCAGCTCTTCATCTGAAAAATAGTGGATGACAAGGCGGCCGCCGGTCTTGCCACGTTTCAGTTCAACTTTGGTTCCGAGCGCCTTGCGAAAGCGATCGAGCACGAGTTCCTGCTCGGGGTCTTTCGCAGTGCGCGTATGCTCGCCGACCGTCACGGTCCTGTCCCAGTTGCGCACCAGCTGTTCGGTCTGCCGCACGCTGAGTTGTCGATCAATCACCATGAGCAGCGCCGAGACCTGGTCGACCGGTTGTGTCAGGCCAAGGAGCGCGCGCGCGTGCCCTTCGGTGATTTCGCGCGCCACGAGTGCCGCCTTGATCTCGTCCGGTGCGGCCAGCACGCGGAGCGCGTTCGTAATGGCGACGCGGCTCTTGCCGACCCGTTCGGCAACCTCCGCCTGGGTCAGATCGAACTCATCGATCAACTGGCGGTAGGCCGTCGCTTCTTCGAGCACGAACAGATCGGCGCGCTGAACATTTTCGATGAGGGCGAGTTCGAGCATCTCGCGTGGGCTGGTGTCGCGGATGAGCGCCGGAATCGTACTGAGGCCGGCCAGCCGGGCGGCTCGCCAGCGCCGTTCACCGGTGATGATTTGAAAGGCGGAACCGGTTGTGCCACGGGTGATGATGATTGGCTGGAGCACACCATGCTGCCGGATCGATGAGGCCAGCGCCTCCAACGCCTCGGGCTCGAAGACCTCGCGCGGCTGGAGCGGATTCGGCGAAACCGCGTCGATATCGATTTCCTGGATACCGCCGGACCCGTCGGAATGCGACTGGATGAGCGCGTCGAGACCACGCCCGAGACCGCCCTTGCGCTGCGCCATCGTTTCTCCCTGAAGCGATTCGTCTACGAACTTCGGCCTGAGTGTAACACGGCGCCTGGGTCGGAGCGGTCTATAATCAGCCGGGGCCGCCGGCCGGTTTTCGTCGCCGTCGGGGCTCGGGAAGGTCGGTTATTTGGCCACGGTTCTGTCGTTCGCGATACTTGTACTGCTGACCATTTTCATCTCGTTGTGGGCGCACAAAGCGGAAAAGAGCCAGCCGCTGCGCACCGCGCTCTATGTCGTCACGGCGGCGATTAGCGTCGTTATTCTGCTCATCGGTATCACCTCGGCGATCATCAATCTCACCGGATCTCGCGGTTCGATCTCGGTGACGAGCGGGATTCTTGTCGCGCTGGCGGCCGCGATCGGATTACCGCTGCTATCCCCGGTTCGGGAGTTACTGGCGCGCGTCATGCCGTTCGATCCACGGTCAACGGCCGATATGATCGGGCTGAGCGTCCTGCTCGCGACGGCGGTTTTTGTCGGCGGAACGTCGTTGTTCGCGAGTAGCGATGTGCAGATTTCGTCGGTCAGCGTCCTCGAACTCGTGTCGCAGGCGATCGCACTCATTTTGATCGCCTTCTTCGGCATCGGCTTTCTCTTCGAGCGTGACTTCCGAAGCTCACTCAAGCGGCTCGGCATCCAGGCGATTGAGCCGCGCGACGTCTGGATCGCGCTCGGCGTCGTCGTGGTCATCTTCATCGTCACGATCGCCGGTGGGATTTTGACGAAAGTGCTTCAGCCCGGTCTCGAAGATCAGATCCAGAACAATCTCGGCACCATGACGCAAAACCTGTCGTCGTTCAGCGGGGCGCTGATGCTCGGCATTTCGGCAGGACTCGGCGAGGAAATCCTCTTCCGAGGGGCGATTCAGCCACGCTACGGCCTCGTTTTCACGTCCATCGTCTTTGCCCTGCTGCATGTGCAGTACGGCTTCAGCTTTACGATTTTGAGCATCTTCGGCGTAAGCCTGATCCTCGGCTACCTGCGGCAACGGATCAACACCTCGGCATCAATCATCACCCACATCGTCTACGACGTTATCGCCGTGCTTCTCTCGCTTACGGGCGGCGGCGGAGGGTCCTAGTTCGCGCTCACGATGCTATGGCGCTGTGGGCTCGGGGGTGGTTGCGTCGGTAGCGACCGGCGTTGGGGTTCCGGCAGGTGTGCCGGCTGGCGTCTCGCCGGCGGTCGGCGTCGGGGTGATGAGATCACCGTGGCCTGAGGTATCGGGGTAGAGCATCCAGCTACTATCGTTGTAGAGAACGTAGACGAAACCCTGATCGCTGTAGAGCATGATGCCGTTGGCGAACTGCTGCACGACACCACCCATGACATGAGCATCGGAGTTGACGGCATAGCCAATCGAGTTTGACAGGTTTGGATCGCTGTTCCAGACCTTGCCGAAACTCCCCTTCGGCATCCAGAGTTGCGGGTCGTCCGGCGAGGCGCCGCCGCCTTCTCCTTCGGCCGCCGTCCAGGTGTCGGGGTACTGGTTCCACTGTTTGTCAGCGAACAAGACATATATCTGGCTGGTATCAAAGCGCTCGTACATCGTGCCGCGCTGGAAACCAAGCTCCGCCGCGTTCAGGTGCGCTTCCGGCGCCTGTGCATCGCCCAGCTTCGCCTGCACGTCGCTGTTCGCCCAGTAGACAGAGCCGAAGGCGCCGGTCACGGGAATGACGGTGGGGGTCGCGGTTCCATCGCTCGGCGTCGCCGACGCGACCGGTGAGGCGGCAGCTGTTTGGTCAGTCGGGCTTGGCGTCGCGGCAGGCGTTGCCGCGGCCGTGGCAGCGTTCGATGGCGTCGCGCTCGGCGTCTCGACCGGTGTGGCGTTCTGGGTTGGAGTAGCGGTCGGCGTCGGGGACGGAGTGCTCACCATGTCGCCGCTATTCTCCGG
>JAICWZ010000171.1 GCA_025966355.1 Thermomicrobiaceae bacterium | reverse complement strand
TGATTCGGCGAAGGTATAGCCGAGCGCCTGCAACGCTTCCAGCGCCTCCTGATCGGACGACGAGATCGAGGAGAGAACGGCGTCCTCGCGCTCGGGCAGCTTGCCGCGGAGATCGAAGATGATGCGATTGGCTGTCTTCTTGCCGATCCCTGGAACGCGACTCAGGAGCGTAACGTCTTCCGTTTCAATGGCGTGATGAATCTCATTGGGGCGTGCCGTCGAGAGAACGCTGAGCGCGACGCGCGGACCAATCCCACTGACGGTCATGAGTAGCTCAAACAGCTCGAGTTCGTCCTGGCCGGCGAAACCGAAGAGGGTGATTTGATCCTCGCGAACGTAAAGATGCGTCTTGAGTTCAACCAGTTCGCCCGCCGCACCGATATCACCCAGCGTCGTCTGCGAGGTGAGCACTTTCAGAATCATCCCATGCAGATCAACGAGCACGGCGCCGGGGATTTTTGAAACGATCTCTCCACGCACACCACTAATCATGCGTTTCCGCCTCCGTCGCCAGACCGTAGACGCGCGCCGCGTTTTGTCCGAGCACGAGCGCCAGCTCAGCTTCCGTCACGTCTTGCTTGCGCAGGCGACGAATGAAGCGATCCTGGCGCAGCAGCGCGTAGTCCGTTCCCAGCAATATGCGTTCGAGACCGATCATGTCGATGACCGCTCGGAAGATTCGCGGTTCGTACAAGAACGTCGACGCGGCTGTGTCGTATACGACGTTTTTCGCGAGCGCGCCGATCTCCGGCATCAATTCATAGAATAGCAACCCGCCGCCCCAGTGCGCCGCCACGATCTTCACCTCAGGATACGCCAGCAGGAACGATTGAAGTTTTTCCGGTGTCGCCGTCCCCTTGCCCGGATAGAGATGACCGACCGGCTCGCTGATGTGCAACAGGATCGGCCGGTCAAACTGCTGACAGACCTCGACCAGTGCTGCCAGCGGCTGCGGCTCGGACAGGTCGAACTCCTGCCCGTCGGCGTTCAATTCGCCGATCCCAACCGCGCCCAAGCGTAAACAACGCTCGGCTTCGCCGGCGGCACCGGGCTGCGCCGGCGACGCGATCGTGACCGCGGCGATGCGACCTGGATTTCGCCGGGCGACGTCGAGGAGATAGTCGTTGTGCGCTCGACAGACGCCCTGATCGAGCCAGGGAAAACCGCAAATGACCGAACAATCGACCCCGGCCGCGTCCATGCTCGCAAGCAGCTCCGCTTCCCCAGCCAGGGCGATCTTCGGACTGCCGTAGAGTTCGCCGAACCAGGCGTCGCGCTCGATAAGAGACGCGCGGTCGCGACTAAACTCCGGTGGAAATATATGCGTGTGCGCATCGACCACGTACGTGGACCGAGCGAGCGGAGGTGCGGCCCTATCAGCCCGAGAACCGGCCATTAGCCGAGGTAGAGGATGAGGACGACGATCGCGATGAAGACGACCAGGCCGACCAGCACGAGCATCGGAATGACGTAGCCGAGCCGGCTTTCGTCGGGTGCGATTTCCGCCACCGGGCCAGAAGGCGTCCCGGCCGGGGCAGCCCAGACGACGACGGCCGTCACGTTGTCGTTCGAATCGTTCTGTAGCGCGAGGTTCACCAGCTCACGTGCCGCATCTTCCGGGTAGCTGCCGGTCGCGACGGAGACGATCTGATCCTCATCAACGTAGTCGTGCAGCCCATCTGTGGTGAGGAGAAGGCGATCTTCTTCGAGCAGACGGATCTCAAAAATGTCGACGTCGATCCGCTGGCGATGCCCGAGCGCGCGCGTGATGATATTGCGATGCTGGCTTTCGCGCGCCTCTTGCTCGGTCATGGCACCGGCCGCGACCTGCTCGGCGACCAGCGAATGATCGCGCGAGATCTGGGTGAGACGATTCGCCCGGATCAAATAGGCACGACTATCCCCGACGTTCGCGACAGTCAGATCCGGTCCGCGAATCACGGCCGCGACGAGCGTGGTGCCCATCATGTTTTGCTCGCCCTCGGCCGAGCCCCCCGCGAAGATCAGGTCGTTCGCTTTGCGGAAGGCTTGCTTCAAGCGCAGCGGCACATCGGTTTCGGAGACTTCGGAGCCGTAAAACTCGTCACGCAGCGTGTCGATCGCGATGCGTGAGGCAACCTCACCGCGCTGGTAGCCGCCCATGCCGTCAGCAACCGCGACCATGATGCCGTTTTTCTCAACCGCATCAGTCGACTCTTCACTGACATAGACGGCATCCTCGTTTTGCTCCCGGACAGAACCAGTGTCCGTTCCCGCACCGATGATGACGCGTAGCTCTTCCACGGCTGTCGTGCCTCGACTCCTTTTGAGTTGCCTTGCCGGGTCATCGATTCGTCGCGTGCCCGGTTTCGCGCTTCGGCCGCAGAATCGTAACATAGTGGCCGTACGACCGCAAAAGCGACAGGTCCTGGCCCGTTCCGGCCTATGGTACGATTGGCGGTCGCGAGTCGTCCGAGATATGGAGACCGCGTTCATGAGGTTTCAACTCGTGATTCGAATCATACTGCTTTGCGCGGTCGCGCTCGCTATTTCCGCGTGCGGTGGCTCAAAATCAAATGACAATACTGCCACTGTGGGCGCCGTTACCGCGCAAACGGTCCTCGCGAATGCCGCCACGCGCTTCAGTCAGGTCTCCTCGTTCCACTTCAAGCTCTCGATCGACGGCAGCGTCCCGCTCGACGCGGGGAAGACGCTCGCGCTCCATGGCGCGGAGGGCGACCTCTCGCGGCCGGACAGCGCGCAAGCCAAGGCCGACGTCGGCTTCCTAGGCGCGACGATCTCGATCAAGTTCGTCTCAATCGGCGGCGACCAATTCATCACCAACCCGATCACCGGTGCCTGGGAGACTGCGCCGGCCGGCCTTGGCTACAACCCGGCCGTTCTCTATGACAACGACAAGGGCATCGCCCGCGTGCTGGGCGCGCTCCAGGGTCCAAAAATCGCAGGGACCGAGAGCGTCAACGGCGAGGAGAGCTACCACATCACGGCCACGGTCGCACGGGCTGACGTTCAACCGATCGCGGCCGGCGCGGTTACCAGCCAGGCGCCCGCCATCGATCTTTGGATCACCAAATCGCATTCCGATCTCGTCAAGCTGACGCTTCATGATTCCGACGCCTCCGGGAAGAACACGACGACGTGGACACTCGACATCAGCCAGCAGAACAAACCGGTCACAATCGAGCGGCCGAACGTCTGACAACAAGATCTTCCGACCTGGCCACGAGTCGCCCGGGCACCGTCCTGTTCCCGGCCCTCGTCGTCGTGCTGATCGCGGCGCTCGATCTCACCGTGATCGCGCCGCTCTTGCCGCGGATGCTCCTCGACCTCGGAATCAATACGATCGAAGCGGACCGCTACGTTTGGATCGTCACCGGCTATCTGATCGCCTATACCTTGACGATTCCGCTCTTCGGACGAATCTCCGACCTGATCGGCCGCCGCAACACCTTTCTCATCGCGCTCGCGATTTTCACGATCGGCTCGGTAGTTTGCGCGATGGCGCACAGTCTCACACTCTTAATCGTCGCCCGCGTGCTGCAGGGACTTGGTGGCGGAGCTATGCTGCCGGTCTCAATGGCCCTCGTCGGCGATATTTTGCCCGCACAGCGACGCGCGGGAGCGCTCGGCATCGTGGCAGCCGTCGATACGCTCGGATGGGTGCTCGGACCAGTTTGGGGCGCCGGCTTTTCGCAACTGTTCGGTACGTGGCGCGCCGTCTTCTGGCTCAATCTGCCGGTCGGTCTGATCGCCGCGATCGTCTTGCTCCGAACCTGGCGCGGGCCGCTCGCCCGGACGCATCAACGACGACCGCTCGATCTGCCCGGCGCCGCGCTGCTCACGCTCGGGCTTCTGTGTGTCAGCCTGGGCGTCTCGACCGGAGCCGATGCGTCCGGCCCGAGCGGCCAGCGTGCGCTCGGCGGCTCGGCGAACCCACTTTCCGACTACCGTATCCCGCTGCTCGCGCTTGGCATCCTAGCCCTGATCGCGCTCATCGCCGTCGAACGCCGCTCGGACCATCCGCTGATACCGCTCGATCTCTTCAGCGACCGAGTCTTCTCGGCGGCAAATCTTTCGAATTTTCTGATCGGCGGCGCGCTGATGGTCGCGATGGTGAATGTGCCGCTGCAAGTAGCATTGATGGTGTCGTCAGATCGCACCGAAGTCGTGAGCGCTGAGCTGCTCGGGGCGTTCTGTCTGGCGATGGCCTTGGGTGGGGTCGTGGGTGGCTGGCTCAGCAATCGGCTTGGCTACAGAAGCGTCGTGCTGATCGGACTCGTGCCCGCGGCGGCCGGCTTCTTCTTGATGAGCCACTGGCCGAACCACCTGGCTCTCGCGCGTATGGCAATCGAGCTGGCGATCGGTGGGCTCGGGTTCGGTCTGGTGATCGCACCGATTGTCGCCGCCGCGCTCGATGCCGCTCGCGAACGCGACCTCGGCATCGCATCCGGACTCGTGATTGCGACACGACTGCTCGGCATGACCATCGGCATTTCGGCCATGACCGGGTGGGCGGTGAGTCGCCTTAACCGGCAGCTCATCGCGCTACCGCCGCTCAAGCAGCTGCCGGCCGAAACTCTCTCGGATTACCTGATCCGGCAGGAGCTATACGTCGAAAACCTCGCGTTGCCGCTCACGCTCTCGATCATCCGCGACACGTTCGCCGTCGCGGCCGTCATCTGCCTGCTTGCCATCATCCCCGCGTTGCTTCTGAACCGCGGCACGACCGATTGACGTCAATCAACGAAAACAGATCGAAACGCCTCGATCGACTCAGCCACTGACCGTTCAGGCGAGAAAATCGCGGTTCCAGCGACGAGAATTCCGGCGCCCGCTTGCCAGATCTCGCGCGCATTTTCAGGTTTGATGCCTCCATCGACCTCGATCAGTGCCACAGGATTGACGGCATCAAGCAATGTGCGAACCCGCCCAATCTTGCTCAGTGACGTCGGAATGAACGACTGACCGCCGAAGCCGGGATTGACGCTCATGATCAGCACGACATCGAGCAGCGACGCGACCTCTTCGACGGCCGACACCGGCGTACCCGGATTGAGCGCGAGACCGGCCTGGCAACCGGCTTCGCGAATCTGCTGCAGCGTTCGATGGACATGCACGCACGCTTCGACCTGCACCGTGATGAGATCAGCACCGGCCTCGGCGAAACGCTCGA
>JAICWZ010000309.1 GCA_025966355.1 Thermomicrobiaceae bacterium | reverse complement strand
CATCCAATGCGAAACCGGACTCGTCTCGGTCACCGGTACGCCGGAGACGCCCTCCAAGGTCGGTATCTCCGTGGCCGACATCTCGGGCGGCATGTACGCCTACTCCGGCATCCTGACGGCGCTCTACCAGCGCGAACGCACCGGCGAGGGCGCCACGCTTGAGGTCGCGCTCTTCGACACGCTCGGCGAATGGATGAGCCATCCGATGTACTTGACCGCCTACGGCGGCAAAGCACCCAGCCGCAACGGCGCCACGCACGCGTCGATCGCGCCGTACGGCCCGTTCCCGGCGGGCGATGGCCGCGCCGTCAATCTTGCGGTGCAGAACGAGCGCGAGTGGGCGCGCTTCTGCGAGATCGTGCTGGAGAACCCGGAGGTCGCCGCCGATCCACGCTTCGCGACGAACGCCGGTCGCGTCGCCGAACGTGAGGCGCTGACCGCACTGATCATCGACGCCTTCTCGAACCTCACCGCCGACGAGGTAATTGAACGCCTCGACCGCGCCCAGATTGCCAATGCCGCCATGAACACGGTGCAGGAATTCATCGACCACCCGCAACTCGCCGCCCGCGACCGCTGGCGCGACGTCGATTCGCCGGCCGGTCCCCTACGCGCGCTGCTGCCACCCGTCGACAACAGCAACTTCACCTACCCGATGCGCCGCATCCCGGCTTTAGGCGAGCAGACCCAGGCGATATGGAGTGAGTTGGGGTACGGTGCGGGAGAGATTGAGCGGCTGCGGGAAGCGGGCGTGGTGTAGCCAAGAAGACGCGCGACTTCTGGCTTCAATCGCCATAAGTCGCCCAAAGACACCCCTCTCCCGCGCGCTGCGGGAGAGGGGCAGGGGGTGAGGGCCACGGCTGCTACCCGCGCATGACGCCAAGCATCCGGCTCGACAATGCGCTGCCGGCCAGCAGGATGGCGGCGCCCAGACCGAGGATCGCGATCAGAATCAGCGTCAAGCCGTGAATTCCGATCAGCGCCAGGATGCCGAGCACGACCCCGCCGATACCGGCGAGCATCTGCAATGCCGTGCTGCCCATGACCGCTTCGCTCATGAGGTGCGCCTGATGGCTCTCATACGGCTGGTTTGACGACTCGATGGCATTGAGCCGGGTCATCGTCCCGGCTGAGAGGATCAGCGTCACACCGTAGGCAATGACGCCGATGCTGAGCAGCGTCATCGTCGCGATCGTCAGCAGGGCGAGCACACCGAGGACGAGCACCGAGAGTCCGCCGATGAACTCCAGTGTCACGCCGCCCGTCAGTTCAGAACCGCCGCCGGCGTACCGTGTCAGTCGACTGTAGCGCGAGAGGATCGCGGTGCCCTCGAAGAGCATGGCCGCACCGAGGACGATGACACCGATCGACGCCAGCGTTTCGTCTACGAGTCCGAGGAGTCCCAGAATTGCAAGAATGATGGCGGCGATTCCCCCGATCGCCTCGACAAGTGAGCCGGCTGCGACCGCTTCGGCCGCCTGTCGCTCAGCGCTCATTTCATTGGCGCGATCACCTTCGCGTCGAATTTCGCGTTCCATCTTTCGACCTTTCTTTACCAACACTTGATCGAACGCTTCAATCGCGCCAGGGCCCCGGATATAGTCGTGTTGCGCAAGACCGTATGAGCCGGCGAATCGGCTGGAAGACGTCGCTGTCAGTGGCGGACGAGTCATAGGGGTTGCTCGTGAGCTGGCTGAGTAGGCGTCTTGTGGTCGCGCCCCGCGGCGTGTTGTAGAACCTCCTTTCGTTCGCTCCTTCCCCGAGAGACCGGTGTCCCAGCTATCACTAACGGCGCATAAATGATTCCAGCGTTATGACAAGAACGAGCAGCGAGGCGCGGCGAGCATGGCAGCACGCTCATGGCCCCCGCCACCATTCTCCGGCGCCGTTCTGTGACCCTGCTGGCACACGTGATGCGACGCCAGGCGATGACCGTTGAATGTGGTATGAAGGGTTGCCTTTGAGGCACGATCCGTCATACTATGTAAAGACGATTCGGCCAGCTGTCTGCCAGTCCGGCACTCGTGATAGGAGGACGCATGTCCCGCCTGATCATCGCCAACCGCCGGGGTCACCAGGTGCTCGAATGGGACCCCTCTGTCGATACCGAGGAGAGCCGCGAGGCCATCGCCGAAGCCGAACGGATCATCAAGGACGCCCGCCTGCGCGGTTGCGCCGTCTCGCGCAAAGTCGAGGGACAACACGTCCTCGATACCGGCAGGTTCGACCCGGCTGCCGAGGAGTATCAGATCATCGCTCCGATCGCAGGCGGCTAGAGCGCGAGCGACAGGCGGCAGAGTGGTTCTCTGCCGCCTTCTTCGTCGTATCGATCACACATCGCATCAAAGGAAGACGCCGATGGCCCGTTTCTTAGACCGGCTCCTTCGCCGTCACATCGAACTGCCGATCGCGGCGCAGCAGCACGCGATCGAACTGCCCTGGACTCAGCGCTGGTATCACATTCCCAAGCGAAGTGCGGGGTGGGATTTCCGCGCCGAAGATTACCAGGCGGCACGCATCAATGCGCGTATGGTCGCCAAGGAGACGCTCGGCCCCGCTGCCTGGAACCAGGTGCGACGCGCCGGGTATATCGACGTTCCCTCGCGCCGCTTCCCCGGCCTCACCTACCGGCTGCGCATCGGCCGCCGGATCGAGGTCCGCTGCCGGCCGGGCGTCGATTCGCCCTGGCCCTTCCCGTATCTCTGCATCAACCCGGTCTACCCGCTGCCCGAGGAAGAGTTCTTCGCCCATCTCTACCTCTATGCACGCGATAACGAGGACGAAATCATTCGTGTCGCCGCACCGCAGCCCTGGGATCAGCGCCTCGGTCGCACCTTCTAGCAGCTTAACCGCGCCATTTACGACATTCTTCGGATGCGTGGTGCCAAAGCGCGCGCTACGATGGGTATACGGATCGTTCCGCTCACAACGGTTTGCCGTACTCGTTGAAAGGGGGAGCTGCCATGGCTGTGGCGGTTGATCGGCTCATTCGCGTGGGAAAGATCGAGGAGATCACGAAGCCGCGCATTGTCTCCGGCGGCCGCCATGGCATCGCCGTCTTCGCCGATGGCGGGAATGTTTACGCCGTCGATAATCGCTGCCCGCATATGGGGTTCCCGCTCCATCGAGGCAGCATCTGCGACGGCATCCTCACCTGTCACTGGCACCATGCCCGCTTCGACCTCGCCAGCGGCGGCACCTTCGATCCGTTTGCCGACGACGTACGCACCTACGACACGGTCATCGAAGATGGCGTTGTCTACGTCGATCCGCAACCAAAGGCGGTCGACCAGGAGAAGCGCTGGAAGGCGCGGCTGCACGACGGCCTGGAACAGAACCTGTCGCTCGTGATGGTCAAGTCCGTGCTCGGCCTGCAGGAGGCGAACGTCCCGGCGGCCGATGTTGTCGAAATCGGCGCGCGTTTCGGCTCAACCTTCCGTCGTGCCGGTTGGGGTCCTGGCCTGACGATCCTGACGGCGATGGCGAACAGCCTGCCGGCACT
>JAICWZ010000140.1 GCA_025966355.1 Thermomicrobiaceae bacterium | reverse complement strand
TTCTTCGTATGAGAAGGTCAGGAGCAGCGCGTCGCCCGCGTGGTTCAGGCACATGCCGCAGTTGAACTCGACGCCGGTGTGCCAGACGTGGAAGAGTCGCGAGACGCGCGTGATCCGAAACTGCCGGTCCATCTCGACGAAACGGTGCAGATAGATGCGCCGGTTGTCGAGATACGATGCCTCATGGATCGTGTAGAGGTAGCCGTTGCGGTAGGGCATGGGCGGAGCCGAGCCACGATAGCGATCGAAGTTGAACGACGATTCCTCGACATGGACCTCGCGGCAGCGCCCGCTGTCGAGATCCGGTTCCAGCACGATCATCGGATCGCTGGCATACACGAGCAGCAGGCGATCCTCATGCACGAAGGGGAGCCAGTTCTTCTCGACCTCCCGGCTATTGGCGTAGGTCAGCGGTGTGAGGAACGTCACTTCCATCGCCTCATCGTCAAGCCGGCCGAGGAGCGTTAGCGGGTTTCCTCTGGGATCGATGACGCGGGAATTCGCGACAAACCACCAGTCGTCGCGCCAGCGGACGAGGCGCGGATCCTCGATCCCCTGCACCCAGGCGGTCGTCGCATACGGTTGGGTGCGCTCCAGCAGTGATTCGTCAATCTCGGCGGATGAGAGGATGGTGAAATCCCGGTCGAACCAGATGTGCAGGTTCATCGAGCGGATGCGCCCATCGGCTTCGCGCGAATAAAAGTGGGTGCCGCGCTCCTGCTCGTAGTTGATCAGCCGGACGAGCATCAGATAGCCATCGTCGGTCCGGCAGATCGTCGCGTTGCTCGGTGTGTAATTCGGGAGATCGAGCTCGTCCGTCATCTGGATCGGCACCGACCAGGCGACCGGCAGCGGGCATGAATAGAACGACGAGTTGCGCGCGGCACCTTCGCGAGTGTGTGACGGAACGTCGCGATCGTGCAGCAGCGTGTCGACAGCGTCGCGACCGAGATCGAGATCACCGGTGTAAAAGCCGGAGATGGCGACCTCTTCGAGCGGTCCGTAGGTATAGGCGGGCATCTCGACGAAGAGTCGATCATCGGCGGGGGGCGGGATGCGCAGGGCGCGTTCGGCGGCGAGCATGGCGAGGTGCGTTTCGCCGCGCAGGCGGGCGTGCCGGGCCAGCTGGTAGAGCGGTTCGGCACGCTGGGGCCGCCGCGCCCAGGCACGCAAGAGCTGGGCGATCCCCTGCTCCCAATCGCCCAACTCGATCGAGCAGAGCCCCTGCCGATAGGCGGCGTACCACGCTTCTTCCTCCCAGCCACCGGCTGAGGCGCGCCAGTCGTAGTGACGTCGCGCTTCCTTGAATTGGCGGGTGTCTTCGTAGGAGCGGGCGAGGTAGAAGAGGGTGCGCAGATTCTGACCGTTGACGAGTTCGGCTTTGAGGAGCCGGATATCGCGCTCGAACTTGTCGGCCTTCGAGCCGCCATCACCGAGGTGATAAATCGCCAGCGTATCGAGTCGCGGCAGATCCCCGGCGCCCTCCGCCGTCCAGTATTCGTGGGTGACGCCGACGCTTCGCCAGTCGAGCACGAGCCTGGCCAGGCGCAGATTGTCGTACTGCATGGTGCCATCTTGTTGCAGGAGCAGGTAGCCGTTGGCCGTCAGCGCATCGGGATCGAACTCCGGTTCAAAATCGAGCAGCATATCGGCATCGAGAAAGAGGGTGTAGGTCCGTTCCAGGTTCCAGCCGAGTTCCCGCGCGAACTGTTGGGCGGCGACGAAGGCGCGCGTACGGTTCGCGCCGAAATTGACCCATTCGTGCTCGGGTAGGCGGTACGGGATGCCGGCCTCGCCAAGCAGCTCGCGCGCCGTCTCAACGGTGGCGTCATCCGAACCGGTATCGCAGATGCAGGCGGCGGAGATGATCGGCAGGGCCGATTCGAGGCAGCGCGCCAGGATGGCCGCCTCGTTCTTGACGATCATGCAGAGCATGATGCGCGTCGTCGCCTGACGCTGTTCCACAGGTCCTCCCTCCTCCGACACGAAGCGAAATGCCGTCTATGCAGCAATCAATGACTCATTAGCCACGCGAACCTACCCGACTCCACCGTTCCCACCTTGCCCGCCGGTCGCACCAGTGCCGCCTGCACCTCCGGTTCCGCCCGCACCACCGGCCCCACCATCCCCCAAGAGTCCACCATCTCCACCTTGACCGCCGATGCCACCCGCCCCGCCATCGCCGCCGGCTCCGCCATTCCCGAAGAGAAAACCGCCCGCTCCACCGGCGCCACCGCTGTCGCCGCGCGGGCCAGTTGGTCCGGTTGGCCCCGTTGGTCCTGTCACCCCGATTGGCCCGGCTGGTCCGGTCGCACCGATCGGCCCCGGAACCCCGCTGGTAATCGGCCCGGCCGGACGAATGATGAGATAGTTGAACGGCGTCGTTCGCCCGGCGGTTACGCCGAGATCGAGGTTGAAGCCACGCCCAGGAACGATCGAGACGCTGAGCATCGGACCGACATATGTACCAATGTCACCGAGCAGGGTGATCAGCACGGTGCTGCCTTCGACAATTCCCGGCTCGTTGATCCAGACCTGCGATTTGCGGCGCAGGATGACCCCACTGCCGGTTATCACCTGCGCGATCGTTGGCTCGACCTCGTCCGTCGACACCGGCGCTGCCACCGTCAGGTGCGCGCCGATGCCCAGGGCGCTGATCGCGGCTGCTCCGGCGGCGATCGCTTTGCGCCGGCTAAGGTGGTGATTGTTTGGTGGTGCGCCGGTGGATGCTGCCCTGGTTGGGTTGTCCCCATCTGCCGAACGCTGTTCCATGTTGCCCTCCTTCTCGCACTGGCAATGCGAAGCCGTCCGTCTGTTATGACGGACGGCTTAGTGTCGCGGCTGCACCGGCTCGTTCGGCTACCTGGCTGACGATTGAGCGAATTACAGCAGCCCGCTGCCCCCAAATCCACCAGTCGGGCCAACCGGGCCGGTCGCACCGGTTGCGCCGGTTACACCGACCACTCCCGTCATCCCGCTCGCCCCCGTCGCCCCGCTGAGGCCGGACGACCCGGTTGCTCCGGTTGGTCCGATCGGACCAGGCATGCCGGCGGCGATCGGCCCGCCGGGGAGGATGATGAGATAATTGAACGAGGTCGTCCGACCGGCGGTCACGCCGAAATCAACGTTAAAGCCCTGGCCGGGAACGATCGAAACACTCAGCATCGGACCGACGAACGACCAGATATCGCCGAGCAGGGTGACGAGCACCGTGCTTCCCTCGGTGATGCTGGGCTCATTGACCCAAACCTGCGATCTGTGACGCAGGATCACACCAGTGCCGGTAATGACCGTTGAAATCGTTGGCTCAACATCATCGGTCGACACCGGCGCCGCCGCCGTCAGTTGTGTACCGATGCCCAGGGCAGTGATGGCAGCCGCGCTGGCGGCGATCGCCTTGCGCCGGCTGATCAACCGCGTGTTCGGTTGCGCTTCGGCTCTGGTTGGGTAATCCCCATCTGCCATATCGTGCTCTCTTCTTCCACTGCTGGAGCGGCCTTCGTCATCGGGAACCGGCCGCCGCGACGCTGCATAGGCGGCGGCCGGCTGGATCAAGCGTCGTAATTAGCCAATCGCGCCCGTCGGTCCGGTCGCGCCGGTTGCGCCGGTCGCACCGGTGGCACCTGTCGGTCCGGTTTCGCCAATGGGGCCGGTTGGTCCGATTGGGCCAGTTGATCCGATGACGCCGGTCGGTCCGGTGGCACCGGTTGCTCCGGTTGGGCCAGTAGAGCCGCCCGGCATGTCGACGCCTGGGAAGACGATCACATAGCTGAAGGGGATGGTGCGTGCCACGGGATAGCGCATGCTGACGAGGAAGCCCTGGCCGGGCAGGAGCCGGACCCAGAGATTCGGGCCGAGATAGGTGCCCGGGTTATCAAGCAGCGTGATCGCCACCACGGAATCGGCCGTGACCGCCGGCTCCGGCACAATAACGCTCACCGCGCGGGCATGAATCCAGCCGGTGCCGGTGATGACGTTGGCAACCAGGGTACTTCCGGGCGGAGGCGGCAATGGTTGAGCGCTGGCGACCTGCGTCACGCCCAGCCCGATCGTGCCGGCGGCGACGGCACCCAGCGTGAGCGCGCGACGGCGACTGAAACGCTTCTTGCCGAGTTCTTCAATCGGATGCGACGAATCGACCGGTTCGGCCGCTTCGGTTCGATGGTCCCCATCTGCCATATCGTGCTCTCTTCTCTCACGGCGGGACACACAAAAATCAGACCAGATATGACCTGATCGCACTCAACACGAACAACAATTGCTGTGCGAACTCAAGTTGAGCGTGTCGCATCCTAGAATAGAGTCCGTACAGGGGGTTGTCAATGCCCCAATCGTACGCGCGACAACCGTGACGGCCCTCTGCCGAGCGCCCACCGGCTCGACAGACGGCGGCCCGGCGGGCAGAATGAACCCGATGGGCATGCGAGCACGCAGGAGGGAGCACAGCGATGGCGCGGATGAGTGCGCGTGAACGGGTTGAGGCGGCGCTGGCCGGGCAGGATGTTGACGTGGTGCCGGTCAGTCTCTGGCGGCATTTCCCGGAGCAGGATCAGACCGCCGAGGCGCTCACCGATGTGACGCTGGAGTGGCAGAAGCGCTTCGGCTTCGATTTCATCAAGCTGATGCCGCCGGGTGACTACGCCACCATCGACTGGGGTGCCGAAAGCTCCTACCAGGGAGCGGTCGGCGGCACCCGCCAGACAACCACCTTCCCGATCACGACCATCGACGACTGGGCGAAGATCAAGCCGGTGCCGGTCGATCGCGGCCGTAACCGCGAGGTGATCGAGGCCGCCAGGCTGGTTGACGAACGTCTCGGTGGCGAGATTCCCGTCTTGCAGACGATCTTCAGCCCGCTCACGATCGCCATGAAGCTCTCGGACGGCAAGGTGCTCGAGCATCTGCGCCAGCGTCCGGAGATCGTGCACGAAGCGCTATCCGCCATCACCGAGGTGACGCGTGCCATGACGGCCGCCACGCTCGATCACGGCGCCTACGGCATCTTCTTCGCCACTCAGTGCGCTTCAACCGACTTGATGACACCTGACGAATATCGCGCCTTCGGCAGCGCCTACGACCGGCAGGTGCTCGACGAGGCCGGCGGCTCGCGCTTCACCCTCGTCCACATCCACGGCTCGAACATCATGTTCGACGAACTGAAGACCTATAACGCCAACGCGCTCAACTGGCACGACCGCCGCACCGCCCCAACGCTGGCAGAAGGACAGGCCTCCAGCGGCCGTACCGTCGTCGGTGGCATCCACGAAAAAGCGATCGCCGACATGACGCCCGCCGAAGCCGCCGCCCAGGCCCGCGACGCGATCGACGCCCTCTCCGCCCGCCACCTCATGATCGCCCCCGGCTGCGTCATGCCGATCACGACACCAGATTCCAATGTGCGCGCGGTGGTGGAGGCGGTGCGGGGGTAGTTCATGGTTGGCTGACGGTGGTTGCCTCTGGCGGGCCTGAGTGCGAACCGACTTGAGGGTCGGACCCAGGCAGGATTCCTGCCTGGGTCCGATGGTGACGTACCGAACTAGAATGGATTGATCGCCGCCGCAGTATCCGGGATATCGTTCACCAGCAACGCGTCTGATTGCGTTCCGGTCACTCCGCTGGTGATGTCCGTCTTGCTGGT
>JAICWZ010000144.1 GCA_025966355.1 Thermomicrobiaceae bacterium | reverse complement strand
TCCGACTCGACATTCAGATACTTGACGATGGCGCCGCCGACCACATTGCCGAGGTAGTCGACCGTGAAGGTCTTGCCGAACGGGCTCGTTGGTCGTGGGTCGTGGACCAGGCAGACAAATTCGTCGATCGGGAGTGTGATGTACTTCGCCGCGAACTCCTGCGGCGTCATCGCACCGTCGCGATGGAACACGCGATCGCGATCGGTCCACTGCCAATCGAAGTTCGATGGCGGGTTGCCGAGATGGATCGCGACGATGCGATAGATTGCCGCGACGATCTCTTCTTTCTTCGCGCGCACCTCTTCGGACGAGGCGCCGTCCGCGTGCAACGCACGCAGCGTCATCGCGCCTTCGCGCAGTTTGGAGCGCAGCACGCCATTCATCGGCCGGGTGTTCGACGAACTTTCGGTCTCCGGCATGACCGACTTCGGTACGACGCCATGCTTCTTGATCAAGTTGACGAACATGTTCCACTGGCCGCCGTCGTCGATCGGGCGATCGAGCAGCGTCGCGACCGTTCGGTCGTCGACATCGCGATCGATCGTCTCGATGATCGCCTCCAGGAAGTAGTTGGCGCGCTCCACCTTATCCCAGAAGAGCGTGTAGTTCTGGCTGAACTCGAAATCGCGCAGGTTCATCGCCTTCATCGCGCCGACACGCAGCAGGTTCAGTCCGGCGAACATCCAGCAGCGGCCGGTCCGCTTCTGATTGGTAACCGTCCAGTCATCGAGTACGGTCGAGAAAGTCGGCGTGATTCCAATCGCGACGGCATGATCGAGCGCGACGTCTTCGACGCTTACCTGTGTGACGGCATTCTGCGCCTGCTGGCTGGCCGGGTTGGCCGCGAATTGCGACGCAAACTCGTCCAGCAATTCGGGGCTGAGCGTGCCGTCGTTCGATTGGGCCTGTTCCGGTTTGGTGAGAACGCGCGTTGCGTGCATCGCGACACTCCACTTCCTCGAGATGACGTGCGAAATGACGATTCTTGTCGATCCTACACCAGTTCTTGCCGATTCGCACCACCCTCCAGCTCGTCGTTCGTCACATCTGTGTTGTGCCGGTGCGAGCGCCGTGCGTTGCGCCGCTTTCGCCCGGTCTGTTAGCGTTAGTTGCTGGTTCGATACCGCCGGGATTCGTTGTCACGCCTGCGCGGTGCGAAAGGAATCGATGTTCGCCCGCCGCTACCGGCTCTATCCCATCGTCATGGTCGTCGCGATTCTCGTCCTGACGCTCGCGGCAGTTGGTGTCGACAAACTTATCCTCGATCGACCCAGTGGGCCCAAACCCTCGACATCGATATTGCCGCTCGGAACACCGTCCGACGCCGAATCGCAGCAAATCGCGGCCGCCAACAAACTCGCCCTCGACGGGCACGATGAGGACGCGCTCGCCGCGCTGAAACCGTTGCTCGACGCCCCGGTTCCAGCCACAGCTGCACAGGCAGCGATGGCAACCGCCCGTATTCAGCTCGCACTCGGCAACAGTCTGGGTGCCAGTGACACGCTCACCGCGCTTCGCGATCACTTTCCGCAGTCCCCCGAAGGCAACGATGCGCAGCTGATGCTGGCGCAAATACACGCCTCGCAGGGCCAGCGCGACCGCGCGATCACGGAGCTAATTGCCTACGGAAAACGCAATGCCGACATCGCGCCGTACGTCGATCTCCTCATCGCGGAGTATCTGGAGGATGAGGGCAAGTCGAAAGACGCGCTCGCCAAAGCCGAGTCGCTCGCCGGTCGGAAGGACGTTATCCAGCGGGTGACGATCGAGGCGCTGGAGCGCGTGCGCGCCATTCAGTCGCAGCGCGGCGACGACGACGCCTACATCAAGACGACGAACCAGCTCCTCGACCTTGCCACGGTACCGGGCTACCGCGCCGAATTGATCTACGAGCGTGGGAACACCGAAAAAGCGCAGGGCAACATAGCGGCCGCCACCAACGACCTGAACGAAGTCGTCAAGACCTATCCCGATTCCTCTTACGCGTTACAGGCAGCCGCTGCGCTCTCCGGTCTGAACGCGAGTTCCGCGGTGCCGAGCCAGCAGATCGGACTCCTCAACTACGATGCCGGCAACTACCAGGATGCCATCGCCGCCTTCGACAACGCGCTCGCAATCAATCCGCTCGACGACACGTCCTGGTACTACCGCGCCATGAGCACGCTGCGCGCGGGCGACGATCAGACCGCGACGACGCAACTTGCCCAGCTGCCGGTCAAGTTTCCGAAGAGCCAGTTCATCCCCGAGGCGCTCTACACGGCCGGACGTCTCAATGAAGGCTACGGCAATCTCCAGACGGCGCATGACGACTATCAGGGGGCGATCAGTCGCGATCCAACAACCGAAACGGCCAACAACGCACGCCTGCGACTCGGCTTCGTCTTCTATCTTCAGGGTCAATACCAGAATGCCGTTGATGTGCTCAAGCAGGTGTCCGGCGACCCGGATCTGCTGGCGCAGGCGAGCTTCTGGCAAGGAAAGTCGTATGGGCAGCTCAAGCAAACAGACAACGCAAACGCTGCCTGGCAACAGGCATCCAAGGCCGACCCACTCGGTTATTACGGCCTGCGCGCCGCCGCGCTCCTGGCAGGAACCTCGTCCGCTGTGGAGCCGGCGAATCAGGTTCAGAGCGTCAACCCGGATCTGACCGGCGATCAACGTGCGGCGCTCGACCGCTGGTACGCCGCTCAGGGGACGACCGCCGATGCGGCTCGTACGACGGTGCTACAGAGCCCGGCATACCAACGCTATTTGCATCTCACCGCGGTCGGGCTAACGCGGCAGGCGGGTTGGGAGCTAACTGATTTCACCGACCAGAACGATCACAATCTGCCGGTGCTGTACCAATTCGGCGAATTGCTGCAGGAAGCGGGACAGTACAACGCGGCCTACAAAGTCGGGCTGGCTTTGCAAACCGACGCCCAGGCACTCGGTACGACGTATCCGGATGCGCTCAACCGCATCGCCTACCCGCTCGCGTTCGCCTCGCTCGTGCAGTCAAACGCCGCCCAGAACAAGGTCGACCCGCTCCTGTTCCTGGCACTCGTCCGCCAGGAGAGCGCGTACGATCCGACCGTGACGTCCGCCGCTGACGCTCGTGGACTGGCGCAAATCGTGCCCGACACCGCCAAGGTGATGGCCGATGCGCTCGGCATGAAAGACTGGAACGCCGACCTGCTCTACCGCCCCTACGCCGGTGTCGAATTTGGCACGATCTATTTGCGTGACCGCCTCTCGATCTTCGATGGCTCGATCGTGCAGGCACTGGCGGCCTATAACGCGGGCGATAGCAATGCTCAGGAATGGGCAACACAGGTCAAAAACGGCGATCCTGACGTTTATGTCGAATCGATCCCGTTCGCCGAGACCTACGACTATGTCAAGAAGGTCTATGCCAACTACCTCAACTACCTGCGTCTCTATCGTCCAGCGGGCTGAGCGTCATCATCGATCTGGTATTCTGGTAGACAAGCAACGGCTCGGCAGGACGCGAATCTGATTGGAGCAACAGATGGCAGATCTTAAGGGCAAACGAGTCGCGATGGTTTTGGCCCGCAACTTCGAAGACGTCGAGGCGACGGACCCGAAGGCATATCTTGAAAAGCTGGGAGCGAAGGTCACCGTAATCGGCGTTGAAACGGGCACTATTGAGGGCAAGAAGGGCGCGTCACTCGAAACCGATTCAACCTTCGCTGACGCATCCGTCGACGATTTCGATGCCATGGTGATCCCAGGAGGCGGCTCGCCGGAGCAGTTGCGCATCCACGAGGCACCGGTCGCGTTCACACGAGCATTCGTTGAATCCGGCAAGCCGGTCGCAGCCATCTGCCATGGCGCTCAGCTCTTGATCTCCGCGAACGTGCTCGACGGTCGCACCGCGACCTGTGTCAAAACAATCCGCGACGACGTCAAGAATGCCGGAGCCAACTACGTCGATGAGGCGCTGGTCGTCGACGGCAATCTCATCACCTCTCGCGTCCCCGGCGATCTGCCGCAATTCAACGAGGCGATCGCCAAACATCTGACTCGGGTTGAGGCCGCCGCATCGTAAGATACCGTCCGACCCAAAAGTGTCCGGTCGAACGATATCGACCGGACACTTTTGCCGTCGGCAATACAGATTAGGCGTTCGGGATAATCAGCACCTGACCGGCTCGAACGGTGTCACGATCGGTCAAGCCGTTCGCCTGCATAATCGCATCGATGGGCACACCGAAGCGTTGCGAGATCGAGAAAAGGGTGTCGCCGGTCTGCACGACGTCCGTCGTCTGGCTTCCGACCGAGGCAAGCGTCGCGGCGTTCGGCACTAGGATGATGTCGCCCACCTGGATCAGGTCGGGATCGGTAATTCCGTTGTATCGCATCAACGTTTGCACCGATACATCGAACGCCTCGGCAATGGTCGACATCGTATCGCCCGGTACGACGAGGTGCACTCCAGCCAGCGGCGCTTCCGGCGGTAGGTGTCCATCCGGAGTCGGGATGAAGAGTTGATCGCCGGGCATGATCAGGTCGGAATCCGTCAGATTGTTGGCAACCGCGATGAGTACGGTCGGCACGCCATAGGCAGCGCCGATCGAATTGATCGTGTCGCCCGGCTGTACGATATGCACGGCCGGTGTTGAAGCCGTGATCACGTTGACCGGATAGCTCGTCGATGGAACGACGTAACCCGACGGCCCGCCCTGGCCACCGCTCGTCACGAAGGATGACGATCCGCTTGAAACCGACGACGTGGTGTTGCCGCTTGCCACCGGCGGGTTCGGATTCACTGGTCCAATAAACGGTGGTGCCGGCGTCGGAGTCGGGACGGCCGTGCTCGTCGGTTGTGTCGTCGTAGCCGTGGCCGTTACAGTCTCAATCGCGGAAGTGCCGGTTGCGGTCGACGATGGCGCGGTTGCGGTCGAGGTGGTCACCGCAAGAGGTGTCGGCGTCACGATGAGGACTGGCACCTGCGTACCACCGGGGTGCGTCGCGGTCGCGGCGGACGTTCCCTGGCTCCCACCGATGACGATCGACGTCGGTGACACGGAGCTTCCAATCGCCGATTGAGTCGTGGCGGTAGCCGCCCCATTGCCGGAGAACCAGCCGGTCCAGGTGCCATGAAACGCCGTCGCGATAATTGCGAGAAAAAGGAGCACCGAGAGCGCGGCCACCGCCGCGACCGCCCTCGGATCATCGATCAAGGCCGCGACCTTCGAATCCTCGCCGTTGGGAATTTCCGGCACGGCACGCTGAAACCGGCGACAGCGCACGTGGTTCTCGGTAAAGCAGAAACGCGCTTGATAGTCAACCGAGATGCGCTTGTTATCGGCAAGGGCGATGCAGATGCAACCTTCGGGTCGGACGTCGGCGAATGGGCAACTCGGACGAGTCGCGCCACCGGTCTCTGTCTCCATAGGGTGATGCACCTCCTTAGTGTACGTACACTCTTCCCCCAAGAATAACACAGCGCAATCGGAATTTCACCCCGTTCGTACGCGGGCAAGCTCAGGAACAGGCTGCGCCGAAGGTCGGCTCTACTGTCGCCGATTCCGTCCGAGCTGGACCGTACGTACGTGAGTCGAAATCGCTCTGGGACAAAGACGAACCGGCC
>JAICWZ010000186.1 GCA_025966355.1 Thermomicrobiaceae bacterium | reverse complement strand
GAGCGTTTCGGCACCCGCATTCTCGGCATCGGCATCATCATCATGATGATCTCGGTACCCGTGCTGCTCGCGGCGCTTCTCCTCTATTTGGCATTCGATTAGCGAAAGAGGGGTTGCCACACTAACCCGCCTATAGCTTCACGAACCTCACATCATCGACAAAGACGGCCGGTTGGTTCGAGCCACTGGACGACTGGATGACGATATTGCTGATCGTCAGGTTGCTCGCCTTCAGATCGGCCAGCGGGATCGTGTAGGTCGTCCAGCCGGACGTTGACGGATTGCCGCCGTAGTTCGCCAGTGGCACGGCACCGTTCAGGTTTGCCCAGTTCGAATCACGCAGGTAGACGCCATACTGTTGTCCGGACTGGCTCGCCCGCATCGAGAACTGAAGATGCGAGTAGTCGTTCGTCTTGAAATTGCCCGGCGAACAGATCTGCAAACCGGCCCAACCTGCCGTCGCGATGAAGCTGATCGACTTCGAGCCGGAGGCGACCGGATTCGTATTGCCGTAGTTCACCGTCGCGCTCCAGGAGAGATCGAACCAGCCGGACGGTAGCGCATCCTTGTACACGTCAAACGTCTGACCCGGACTCGGCGTCGGGCTTGGTGTTGGGCTTGGCGTCGGACTTGGCGTCGGGCTTGGCGTTGGACTCGGCGTTGGCGACGGTGTCGGACTTGGCGTCGGTGATGGCGTCGGGCTTGGCGTTGGCGACGGCGTCGGTGACGGCGTTGGAGAGGGGGTCGGCGTCGGCGTGTCGTTGCCGCCACCGCTGGCGACGAACTGGATCGCTTCCAAATAGGCGACCGGCTGTGGGCTGCCACTGAACGACTGGATGACGATATTACCCATCGTAACGCCGGTTGCCTTCAGATCGGCGAGCGGGATTGTATACGTCGTCCATTGACCCGGCACCGGATTCCCACCGTAGTTGCTGAGCGGCAGCGCACTGGTCAGACTGTTCCAGTTGCCATCACGCAGGTAGACCGCGTATTTTTGTCCGACCACGGTCGCTTGCATGGCGAAGCTGAAGCTTTCGTACGGCGTCAGGTCAAGTTCCGAATCGGTGCGCAGTTGCAGCGCCGCCCAGCCGGACGTCGCCTGATAACTGATGACGCGATTGGTCCCGCCATCCGGATCGGTCGCCGCATAGTTGATCGTGGCCGTCCACGACTGATCGTACCAGTGCAGGCTGAGTGATCCGTCGTAGACGTGGTAATTCTGCGGCGGCGCCTGCGTCGGGGTCGGGGTCGGGGTTCCGTTGTTCGACGGCAGCTGGCCGGTGATCATCGTGTTGAGAATCGTCATCGTGATCTGCTGAATGCGCGCGTCCGGTCCGTGCGCCTCGTAGTCCGTGTCCGCCAGCTTCCAGGGCCAGAAGTTGGTGCCGGCGTTGAAAACCCAGGCGCCACTCGCTGCCTGGTAAATTGCGCCGTTCGAGATGGAGTTGGTGCCGCTGTAGGAGACCGGCGAGTTCGAGAGAATCGTTACGTTGAACGGTGCTTGACCGTTATCCCACACTTTGTCGTATTCATAGCCAACAACGCCCGGAATCTGATCGCCCTCATTCAAACCGGTGCCGGTGTAGACCCAGTGTGAGGCGTTCTGGACCACCCAGGGGAACGCCTGGTCCCAGCTATCCCAGGCGCCATCCCACATGACGCCGAAGAAGGCGTTCTCGGGCTGATTCACCGGTTCATCGCGCCAGCGCACCGTCGTCAGGCTCGGGGTCGCGCTCGCGATCGGGTCGATCGATGCGTCCTTGTAGCAGACCTGGGTTCGATTTGGCTTGCCGCTGCTCGACGGCTCGAAGCGAATCTGCCAGTAAATGTTGTTGGAATCGAAAAAGGCGACACTCTTCCCCTGATCGCGGAAAGTGGTCACGTTATCTCGCATCTGCCTGGACCAGTATTCATCATGAAAATTCGAAAGAAACATCTTGTGGTTCTGAATGAGGTTCGGGTTGGTGTGGAGATCGACGCTGGTGGCATACGCAACATCGTAGCCCTGCGCTTCAAGGAAGAGGATCATGTTCGCGTCGCCGTCGAAAAAGCCGCCGACACCGGCGCCGGAAAAGGGCCGGTCGTACGACACCTTATAGGCGCGGCCATTGGTGGAGTTGTAGTCGTAGAGGCTCTTGCTGCCCCAGTTGTTGTAGGCATGCCAGGTCGTGAACGGCACTTCGTAGAGAATGTCGGCGGTCGAACCATCATCGCGCACGACAAACGGAATGTAGCCGGCCGTGCCGTTCGAGGCGGTCATCTTGGCCAGATAGACACCCGTGACCCAGTCGGCCGTCGTCTGCAACTGATACGACGCCTGCCACTTCGTCTCGACCATGCCGGTGTTGGGGTCAGGCAGGGGGACGCTTTGATTCTGGCCGGTCAGGTTATTGATCGTGGTGATGAGACGCCCGCCGTCGCCGTTGTAGTAGCCCATGCGATAGACATCGATGCGGTAGCTTGGAAGCGTCGTGCTGATATAAAAGGTGATCGTCTCGCCATGATTGATGCTTGTCGCGTCGGCGAACCCGCAGATCGCATTCGGCTTATAGGTGCTCTGCTGTGACTGCGCCTGAGTCGATACTTGCAGGAAACTCGCCATGCCGCCCGACGTGGGTGTACCGCCGGTTTCCGAGACTTCGCCGACCTGTGTCGCGCTCCGAAAGCCGCCTGGCCCGCGCCCGCGCCACTTCGGCGGAATCTCGCGATCGTGCGAACTCCGGCGATAGCGTGCGATCTCCGGCGAACGCCAGCTCCGACTTCCCTTGCGGGCGTTCTCCATCGCGATCAAACGCCGCGACCGTGCCGCGCTCGCCAGATGGACGGTCGATTGCTCGATCGCCGGCATGATCGACCAGACGGCGGCCCCGGCACCCGCGGCGCCGATCGTACCGAGAAAGCGACGACGAGAGAGTCGAAGGCGGTGATACTTCATGCAGTGCACTCCACAACTGCGGTTTCGGCTCGCATGGCGGCGAACCACGCTTCAGGGTGAGCCGTTTGAACCGCGTCAATGACCCGGCGACCGGACGGCACCAAACCGGCCACACCGATTTCTTGTGCCGGTCTAACAGTATGAGAATGATGGGCTACAGGGGAGAGACAAACGTACTATGGATAGTGAGTTCATTTGGGCTGCGTTGCGATGAATGCCTGTCGCGGATGGATGACGTGTCCCAGGATCGAGGCATGCGCACGAAAACGTCGGTATTGACAGGCAAAACCGAGGTCGCTATAGTAGAAAAAAGATCGCAACGAAACTGTCAAATATCGATTCGCTTACGACGCCGCGGAAACGAGCTACGGGCGACGTTGGGCGTGAGTATTGGAGGAGTGTTTACCATCCAAACTCATTGCTTCGCTTTTCGTGCAGTCGAATCTGATCTCTAATCCCCAGTCCTTTCTACATCTCATATCCAGGTGATGGGCGTCTGCACGATTCCGAAGAGCCGCCACGTGGATACCGGGCGATGATGCCCGGTAAAGCTGATGAAGGAGGCCCACATTGGCTTGGCCGAATCGAGGACTCGCGCATCGCCCAGCGGTCACCGGACGACACGGCGCGATCGCATCCGCTCATCCGCTCGCGTCCCTCGCCGGACTCACCACTCTGCAGCAGGGCGGCAACGCCATTGATGCGGCCGTGGCCGTCGCCGCGGCGCTGAACGTCGTCGAACCATATATGTCCGGCGCGGGCGGCGTCGGCTACATGGTGATCAAAACGGCCGGCGCCGGCTCGCCGATCGTTCTCGACTACATCGGTCGCGCTCCCGCGGCCGCCACTCCCGATCAATTTGCCACTGACAACGCCAAAGACGACGGCATCCGCTCGCCGCTCGTGCCCGGTGCCGCCGGTGGGTGGCTGACCGCCCACGCACGCTTCGGCACGCTCGATCGGGCGGCCGTCTTCGCGCCGGCGATTGACCTGGCGGAAAACGGCTTCCCGGTCACGATCAAGAACAACCAGTTCATGCTCAATTCGCGCGATCGCCTGCGTCAATGGGAGACGTCGAGCCGCGCCTACCTGCACAACAACGAGACCCCGGTTCCCGGCGCGATCCTGGTCCAGAGCGATCTCGCCCGAACGTTTCGTACGCTGGTCGAGGGCGGGATCGATGCCTTTTACCGCGGGCCGATCGGCCAGGAGATCGCTCGCTTCTCACAGGCGAACGGTGGCTTGATCACCGAAGACGATCTCGCGAGCTACGAGCCAAGCTGGCAGGAGCCGATCACGACGAACTATCGCGGCTACGATATCTTCTGCCCGCCACTCCCCTGCAGCGGCATGCAGTATCTCGAAACGCTGAACCTGGTCGAGGGATTTGACATGGCTGCGCTCGGCCAGAACTCGACCGAGTACATCCATCTGCTCGCCGAGGCGATGAAGTTGGCCGTGGCCGATCGCACGACGTACGCACCCGACACCAGATCTCCAATTCAGCAACTCCTCTCGAAGTCATACGCGGCCGAGCGCCGCGAACTGATCGATCCCGATCACGCCGGCTACAGCGGCGGCGAGCGCTTCACCTCATACAAACTCCCGCAAGAAATCCTGCCCGGCAGCATGGAAAGCATCATGCGCGAGAGTACGACGCACTTCGTCACCGCCGACGCCGCGGGCAACGCTGTTGCCTGCACGCAGACCCTCGGCGGCGGCTTTGGCTCCGGCGTCGTGCATGGCTCGACCGGGCTGTCGCTCAACAACTTCGCCCACTGGTTCGATCTCGATCCCGACAGCCCCAATGTGATCGCCCCGAACAAGAAAGTCGAGATGTGCCTCGCACCGTCGCAAATCTGGCGCGATGGCCGTCTCTTCTGCATGGTCGGCACACCCGGCTCGT
>JAICWZ010000265.1 GCA_025966355.1 Thermomicrobiaceae bacterium | reverse complement strand
ACGACGCTCCGGCGTCGCGACCGGTGCTGGTTCGGCAGGTGCTGCTACCCGGGCCTGAGCCGCGCGCGCACGATCACGTATGCGCAGGTAGTCACCGTAGTTGCCGAGATACTCCTGCACGTTCCCATTGTCGACCATCCAGACGCGGTTGGCGATGCGGTCGACGAGATAACGGTCGTGCGAGACGAAGAGGATCGTACCATCGTAGTCTTCCAGCACCGTTTCCAGCGCCTCGCGCGACGAGATATCGAGGTGGTTAGTCGGCTCATCGAGAATGAGCAGGTTCGCCTGCTCCAGCGTCAACCTGGCGAGTGCCAGGCGGCTCCGCTCACCGCCGCTCAACGCCGACACCGGCTTGAAGGCGTCGTCACCGCTGAAGAGGAAACGTCCAAGCAGCGAGCGCGCGCCCTCCTCGGTCATAGCCTGTGCCTTGAGGATCGTCGAAAGCGCCGTTTCGTTCAGATCGAGCCCTTCATGCCCCTGCTGATAATAAGCCGGCTTGACGTTGACGCCGAACTCGATGCGTCCCTTGAGCGGTTTGATCTCGCCGGTAATCGTGCGCAGCAGGCTCGTCTTGCCGATGCCGTTCGGCCCCATCAATGCCACGCGATCGCCGCGCTCGATCTGGAGCTCCGAGGTGCCGAACAGCTCAGTCGGTGCGTTGCCGTTCCCGTTCTGATAGCCGATCTGCAACGGCGTCGTGCGCAGCACCGTCCGTCCGCTGCGAACCGTTCCGCCAAGTCGCAGGCGCAACGGTTCGTGCTCTTTCGGCCGCTCCAGCCGTTCGAGCCGCGCCAGCCGCGTTTCACGTCCACGCGCCTCGCGCGAGCGCTGCCCTGCTTTGTAGCGGCGGATGAACTCCTCGGTCCGCTGGATGAACTCCTGTTGCTCTTCGTACTCCTGCATGCGGCGCGACATTCGTTCTTCGCGCAGCACGAGGTAGCGCGAGTAGCCACCGGCGTAATCCTCCAAAGTGCCGAAACTGAGATCGAGCGTTCGTGTCGTCACGCGATCGAGAAAATAACGATCGTGCGAGACGACAATGAAGGTGCGATTCCAGTTGCGCAGGAAGTTCTCGAGCCATTCGAGCGCCGCCAGATCGAGATGATTGGTCGGCTCGTCGAGCATCAAGAGATCGGGATCTTCGAGCAGCACGTGCGCCAGCGCCAGCCGCGTCTTCTGACCACCGCTCAGACGGCTCACTGGAACAGTGTAGTCATCCTCGGCGAAGCCGAGTCCGGCCAGCACCTGCTCGGTGCGGTGTTCCATCTCGTAGCCGCCGCTGAGTTCAAAGTGCGAGGTGAGCTCGGCGTAACGCTCGAAGAGGGCATCAAGGTCGGCGCCCTCGGAATTGCCCATCCGCGCTTCGAGCGTCTTGATCTCGGCTTCCGCCTGCCTGGCGCTCTCGAAGGCGTCCAGCGCCGCTTCCCAGACGGTGGCGGTTGGCGGGAAGGTCGCCTCCTGCGCTTGATAGGCCATGCGCAGCCCGGTCTGTTCGAGGATCGAGCCGCTATCGGCGGAATCCATGCGGGCCAGGATCTTGAGGAGCGTGCTCTTGCCGGCACCGTTGGCGCCCACCAGCGCGACGCGTTCCTTCTCCTGAACCTGGAAGGTCACGCCGCTGAAGATTTCTTCGACACCAAATGATTTTTGTAGGTCTTGAACGGTCAGAATCGTCGCGCTTGCCACATCGTACTCCTTGTGCGTTTCACCGGAAAAACATCAGATTCGTTCGGGCAGACTCCACCTAGGATCTGCGCGAACTCATGCTGTTTCGGTTCTGCACAGGAGCGGGGAGCACACGGCTGACTCCAACAACAGGAGGTGTGGGTTCTCATTGCATGCGAGGCCGGCCGCCGTTTGGCGCGCAACGGACATCACCGTCATTGTTGACGGCTGCCGAAGCGTGTCAGGTGGGCTTTGCCGGTGCCCGATCAAACGATCCACCTCGATAGCTTACACCGGAGCTCCAGCGACTGCCAAGTTGCGCGAACGGAGGAGATCGTTTGTTTCAAGTTGTCTGCTCCGGACGCGTATAATCGAGCGTGCCGGAATGTAGTTTGACGCGCGTGTGTGCTCAGCCGATAGCGCGAATGCAGGTAAAGGGGTAGGAGATGCTTTGGCCGCTCACGACGGTGCGTGACGCTACCGGGCGATTGACGATCGGTGGTATCGCCCTTGCTGATCTCGCGGATGAATTCGGAACACCCCTGTACGTCTATCATGACGAGACGATCCGGAATCAGTGCGCGCTCTATCGCGAGGCGTTCCAGACGGCCTATCCCGGCGCCCGTGTCGCCTACGCCGGCAAGGCGTATCTCAGTTCCGAATTGCTGGCGATCATCGCCGATGAGGGACTGGGGCTCGATGTCGTTTCGGCGGGCGAATTGATGATGGCCTATCGTTCGGGCTTCCCGCTCGAGCGCGTTGTGCTCCATGGGAACAACAAGACGCCGGAGGAGTTGCGGCTGGCGCTCGAACTTGGCGTGGGGGAGATCATCGTCGACAACTTCTACGAACTCGATCTGCTCGACGAACTGACGCGCGAACTCGGTCGCTCGGTCGATGTCCTGCTGCGAGTCAATCCGAACATCGATGTCCATACGCATGACTATCGCAAGACGGCGATCGTCGATTCGAAGTTCGGCCTCCTGATCGAACCGGGCTTCGCGCGCCAGGCGGTCGAACGGATTCTCGAGATTCCAGGGTTGCGACTGCGCGGCTATCACGCGCACATCGGCTCGCAAATCTTCGAGATCGAGCCGTTTCTGACCTCGATCAGCACGCTCTTCGCCTTCGCCGCCGATATGTATGAGCGCTACGACGTGAAGCCGGCTCAAATCAGCCCGGGCGGCGGCTTCGGTATTCAGTATCAGAAGAGCGACCCGGAGGTGGAATTAGGCACCTTCGCCGCGCAGGTGTCCGACGCGATGCGAAAGGGCGCTGAAGAGTACGATCTTGCGCCGCCGCAGCTGACGATTGAACCGGGACGCACGATCGTCGGGCAGGCGGGAGTGGCGCTCTATCGCGTCGGCGCTATCAAGGATATTCCGGGCGTCAGGCGTTACGTTTCGGTTGATGGTGGCATGGCGGATAACATTCGCCCGGCGCTCTACGGTGCCAAATATGAGGCTGAGATCGCGAACCGGGATTCGGTCGAACGGGCCACCGTTACCATCGCCGGAAAGTTCTGTGAGTCGGGCGACGTTCTCGTGCGCGATGTCGCGCTGGTACCTCCGGAGCCGGGTGATCTTGTCGCGATTCCAGCTGCCGGTGCCTACTGTCTCGCCATGGCGAGCAATTACAATCTCGCGCTAAAGCCGGCGGTCGTCATGATCAGTGGCGGTTCCGCTCGGCTGATTCAGCGTCGTGAGACGTACGACGATCTGCTGGCGCGTGAGGTCGGAACGGTCGCTCGTTCAACGAATTAGAGAGTCGGGTGTTTGCTTTTGGTGGATGGGCATAGTATCACTGCCGAATCGCCAGAGCATGGGTGTACGACATACTGGGAGATCGCGTCGTGGCCGAGTCGATGAGACGCAGCGTAGACGATGACGTTCTGCATCGCGTTCCCGAGGATTCGCTCGGTAGCGATGGTAATGGGCGGCCTCACGATGTGTCCGAAGAACAGCCGCCCGAAGCGCTGCTGACGGTTATCGATCAGCTGGTCGAGCTTGGCCGAAGCCGGGGCTACATCACGATCGAAGAGATCGTGAACCAGAGCGGTGATGTGGAGAACTCGGTCGCCGTGATCGATCTGGTTACGTTGCGCCTGGCCGAGATCAGCGTGCCGGTCATCGAGCACGACGAGGTGACCGATCTGGTCGAGGCGGCCAGGGTGGCAGACGATGTTGACCTCTTCACGACGCACGTCTCCGACGTCGATCTGAGTGGCATCAGCCTGGACGATCCCGTCCGCCTGTATTT
>JAICWZ010000268.1 GCA_025966355.1 Thermomicrobiaceae bacterium | reverse complement strand
GTGCATCTATGGTCTCGGTTCGCCGGAGGACTACGGCAAGACGGTCGTCTCGCTGCGCCGTGCTGCCAGCGTGCGACGCGATCGCATCCTGCGCCATCTCGTCGATATCCAGTACGACCGCAACGATCTGACGCTCGTCCGTGGCACCTTCCGGGTACGCGGCGACACGCTCGACGTCTTCCCGGCCTACGAAGAAATCGCGGTGCGCATCGAGTTCTTCGGCGACGAGATCGAACGCATCATCGAGATCGATCCGCTAACCGGCGAGATCCTTACCGAGCGCAACGAGATCGACATCTATCCGGCCAAGCACTTCGTGACGTCAGCGGAGAAGCTGCAACTCGCGGTCGTCGACATCGAAGCCGAACTCGAAGAGCGGCTCAAGGTGCTCGAGAACGAGGGAAAGATCCTCGAAGCGGCGCGCCTGAAACAGCGTACGATGTACGATATCGAGATGCTGCAAGAGGCGGGCTACTGCTCCGGTGTCGAGAACTATTCACGTCATCTCTCGCGGCGCAAAGAAGGCGACCCGCCCTGGACGCTGCTCGACTACTTCCCGGATGACTACATCATCTTTATCGACGAGTCGCACATGTCGATTCCGCAGGTGCGCGGCATGTTCGCAGGCGATCGTTCCCGCAAGGACGTGCTGGTCGATTTCGGCTTCCGCCTGCCGTCGGCCCGCGACAACCGACCGCTCACCTTCGATGAGTTCGAGCGTCATGTGCGCCAGGCGGTCTACGTGTCGGCGACGCCCGGTCCGTACGAGTTCGAGCACAGCGAGCAGGTTGTCGAGCAGGTGATCCGGCCGACCGGTCTGGTCGATCCGGAGATCAGCGTGCGCCCAACCAAGGGGCAGATCGACGATCTGCTCGGCGAGATCCACCATCGTGTCGCTCGTGGCGAGCGCGCCCTGATCACGACGCTGACCAAGAAGATGGCCGAGGATCTGACCGACTACATGAAAGAGGTCGGCATCCGCGCGCATTACCTGCACAGCGACATTGAGACGCTTGAGCGCGTCGAGATCCTGCGCGATCTGCGCCTCGGCGTGTATGACGTCGTCGTCGGCATCAACCTGCTCCGCGAAGGGCTCGACCTGCCGGAGGTCTCGCTGGTCGCCATTCTCGACGCCGATAAAGAAGGCTATCTCCGTTCGACCAATTCGCTCATTCAGACGGTCGGGCGCGCGTCGCGGCATGTCGAAGGCCTCGTCATTATGTATGCCGACAACGTAACCGACTCGATGCGCCGGGCGATCGACGAGACGTATCGTCGCCGGGCGATTCAGATCGCCCATAACGAACAGCATGGCATCACGCCGCGCGGCATTATCAAGCAGATTCGCGACATCACCGAGCGCGTGAAGGCCGTCGCCGAAGAACAGGGAATCTATCAGACTGACGGCAAGCCGGGCGCGATCGCCGAGATCCCGCCGGACGAAATGGCGCGCCTCATCAAGGATCTCGAACGCCAGATGAAGGACGCCTCGAAACAGCTTGAATTCGAACGTGCCGCCCTCTTACGTGACCAGATCATCGAATTGCGACGCATCCAGGAGGTCATGTAGCACGTTGAACCTGGCGTGCCATCGCGGCCAGCCGGCAGGCGATCGCGTTGGCGCGCCTTTGACGTGGGCACGTTCGATACACATGAGAAAGTGAAACAGGCGGAATGGCGCAGCGGAGCTATCGACCCCCGAGAAACCGGCGCAACAACAATAACTCTCCGTACGCGATCGTCGCCGCCTCGATCCTTCTCGTCGTCGTTGCCGCCATCGTCGCCTGGATTCTTTTCTTCTACGACGGCGCGAACGGCGATAACTCGGCGACTCCAACCAGCTCGGCCATAGCCGCACTGGCGTCGCCGTCCGCCGGCGCCTCTGCCCAATCTAGCCCACAGGCAAGCGTGGCCGCTTCGGCCGTTGCCTCGGCCAGCGCCACCGGTAGCGCCACTGCCGGCGCGACGCCGCAAGCGTCGGCGTCCGCGCAGGCAACCGCGACAGTTCAGCCGACCGCGACCACCGCGCCGGAGCCGACTCCGTTGGTCGGTGATTACGGTTCGCTTCCAGCTGCCGACATTCCGTCCGGCTCGTCCGGCGGTGGCCAGGTGCAGTTGACCTACCATCTGAATATGAGTCTGCAACAGGTTCCACAACAGGCGCCGGTCTACCAGTTGCAACCGCGCGTCTGGAGCGCCGATGACGCCGCCTCGCTGGCTCAATCGCTCGGCATTACCGGCGATGTACAGGATCAGGGGAACGGCAGTTTCCGCGCGTCCGGCAACGGCGAGCTCTACATTTCCAACAGCCTGGTGCAGTACATCGCGCCGGCTGGTGGCGCCTCGGGCACACCAACGAGCGGCGGCGAACTGCCGGACAACGGGACGTTGGTTCAGACGGCGCGTGGCTGGCTCCTGGAGCAGGACCTGCTCGGTGCCAGCATCGGGCCGGGCGCCGTTACCAGTCGTGACGAGGCCAACGGCGTCGCGCAGGTCCAGTTCAAGCCGGTCGAGCCGGATGACTTACTCTCGGCGATCCCCTCGGCCAACGTAACGATTGGCGCCAGCGGCGCCGTGACCGAAGCGTTCGTGCGCTGGCCGGCCGCCATGCCGCGCTCGACCTACGGCCTCCGTTCAGCGTCCGCGCTCTGGCAGGATGCCAGTAGCGGCCGGGGCTACATCGAGATCAACAACGGTGGCGCGGCTGTGTCCGGCGACGCGACTATTACGTCCGCCTCGCTCGCCTATACGACGGCCGGCGACCCCGGAACGAAACAATACCTGGTACCGCTCGTTGTCTTTGCGGGACAAGTCTCGGACGGCACACCGATCAAGATCTACGTCTCAGCAGTCGGAGCACAGGCAGCGCCACGGGGCTAACCCGTTTGGCGTGACAAACCGGACTACCCAGTAGCGGCATATTGGATGCCCGGCGGCTCGCCAGACGAGAGCCAGGCGCTCTTGTGGGGGAACATGACTGTTTCTGCTCCCGTTTCGCGCGTCGCGCGCTTCTTGATCGTGGCGCTGCTCTGCGGCGCGATTTTCGTCCCATTCATGCAGTTCCAGGCGAAGGCGATGACGACCAACGTCCGCTGGGGCTATTACGTGAGCTACGACAGCACCTCGCTCACGTCGCTCAAACTGCATATCGGCCAGCTCGATATTGTCGCGCCCTACTTCTACAACCTGAAGGCGGATGGCACGATCTCCGATGGCGTCGAACCGGCGGCGCTCGATGTCATGCGGAACGCCAACGTCAAGATCGTGCCGATGATCAAGAACAACGCGCAATGGGACGATTTCCACGCCCAGATCGCGACCACGCAGCAACGCGCCGCGATCGCCCAGTCGATCGGTGATCTCGTCGTCGATAACGACTACGACGGCATCAATATCGACTTCGAGGGCGTCAACGCGTCCGACGCCGCGCTCATCACCGATCTGATGCAGCGCATTTCAGCGATCCTGCGACCGGCCGGCAAGCTCGTCACTCAGGCCGTCATTGCGCGCACGTCCGATACGTCGACCACCTGGGGTGGCGCCTACGACTACGCGGCGCTCGCCAAATACGACGACTACATCCTGGTGATGGCCTACGATTTCCACTACGCGGGGGGCGATCCGGGCGCGGTCGGGCCGATCGGCTGGATCGAAGATGTCGTGAGCTACCTCACGACAAAGGTGCCCTCAAGCCAGATCCTGCTCGGCGTCGGACTCTACGGTTACAACTGGAACACGACGACCGGCGCGACGGCGTCCTCGGCGCGCTACGACCAGACGCTCGCCTTCATGCAGCGTCCGGGCGCAACTAGCGGCTACGACACGACCGACCAGGCGCCCTGGGTCAAGTACACCGACGACCAGGGCAATCAGCACGAACTCTGGTACGAGAACGCGCAGAGCCTGCAAG
>JAICWZ010000071.1 GCA_025966355.1 Thermomicrobiaceae bacterium | reverse complement strand
GTTCCAGGGAGACGTCTGAGATGGAAGTGACAGCGAAGGTAAAGGGCGTAAACGTTTCGGCGCGAAAGGCGCGCCTTGTCGTTGATGTGGTGCGGGGCAAGCAGATCGACGAGGCGATGGCTATTCTCCGGTTTCTCCCGCAGAAGTCGGCCGTCGATGTTCTGAAGCTGCTGAAATCGGCTGCAGCGAACGCCGAACATAACTATGATCTCGATCCATCGGATCTCTACGTGACGCGCATCTTCGCCGATGAAGGCCCGACACTGATGCGCTGGCGTGCGCGAGCGCGCGGCCGGGTGAACCGGGAACTGAAGCGAAGTTCGCATATCACCGTGATCGTGGACCAGATCGAGAAGGGGGCGTAGCTTGGGTCGAAAGGTTAATCCGATCGGGTTCCGACTCGGCATTGTCCACGACTGGGAATCGAAGTGGTACGCCGAGCGCAATTACACCGAACAGCTTCACGAGGATCTGTTCATCCGCCGAGTGATCAGCGGTGAACTGACCCGCGCCGGCATCTCGCGCATCGAGATCGAGCGTTCGGCAAATCGTATCGAGGTGACGATTCATACCTCGAAGCCGGGCATCGTCATCGGCAAACAGGGTGCCAACGTTGAGCGGCTGCGCCAGATGCTGGAGCAGCAGGTCGGCAAGAAAGTGCACCTGAAGATCGAAGAGATCAAAGTGCCGGAGACTGACGCTCGCCTCATTGGCGAAAGTATCGCCGAGCAGCTGTCGCGGCGCGTCGCCTATCGCCGAGCAATGAAGCAAGCCGTCATGCAGGCGATGCGGCGCGGAACGATCCAGGGCATCAAGATCAAGATCGGCGGACGGCTCGGCGGCGCCGAGATGTCGCGTTCGGTGACGGAGATGAGCGGTCGTGTGCCGCTCCATACGATTCGCGCGAATATCGACTTCGCGGTTGTCCACGCGCGGACGACGTACGGTCGGATCGGCGTCAAAGTATGGGTCTACCATGGCGACGTCATTCCGGAGAAGACGCCGGTTTTCGAGCCTGAGGTTGCGGCAGCCACGGACTAGACGCGGATAAAGCAGATGAGATTGGAAACAGCATCATGCTGATGCCTAAGCGAATTAAGCACCGTAAGGTGATGCGGGGCCGGATGAAGGGCGCCGCGTCCCGCGGGACAACCGTCGTCTTCGGCGAGTACGGTATTCAAGCGCTCGAGCCGGCCTGGATCAACAGTCGCCAGATTGAGGCATCGCGTCGTGCGATCACCAACGCCATTCGGCGTGGCGGGAAAGTCTGGATTCGGATCTTCCCGGATAAGCCGGTGACGCAGAAGCCGGCTGAAACGCGCATGGGTAAAGGCAAGGGGAACCCGGAGTTCTGGGTGGCGGTCGTCAAACCGGGCCGGATTCTGTTCGAGCTGGGTGGTGTTCGCGAGGATTTGGCCGAAGAAGCGCTAATGCGCGCGATTCACAAGATGCCGATCAAATGCCGCATCGTGAAGCGTGAGGTCAGCGGCGCGACCGCGGTTGAAGAGACCGCCGAGGTCTAGAGGAGTGCCGGTTGAAAGCGAATGAACTACGCGGCTTGACCGATGCCGAACTCGTCGGCACGATTAGCGAACTGAAGACCGAGTGGCGTGATTTGCGCTTCGATGTGGCGATCGGCAAGATCACCAACACAATGCGGATTCGCAAGATCAAGCGCGACATCGCCCGCATCAAAACGATTCAGACGGAGCGCGTGATGGCGGCCGAGCTGGAGCGCCTGCTCAGCGAGTAGCCCGCGCGGCGAATGGGAGGATGACAACGGCAGATATGGTAGAGCCGGCAACGAATAAGCCGAAAACGCGATTGACGAAGACGGGTCGCGTCGTCTCGGACAAGATGGACAAGACGGTTGTCGTGTCGGTCGATTATGTCCGGAGTCATCCGATCTATCGGAAGACGATTCGACGCACCAGCCGGTTCAAGGCGCACGACGAGCAAGAGATGTGCAAAGTCGGCGACCTGGTGTTGATCGAAGAGACGCGACCATTGAGTAAGACGAAGCGCTGGATCGTGCGGCAAATCCTCGAGCGAGCTGCCGAGGCGTAGCGACGAATCAGGCAGGCGAAGGGGGAATCAGGCAATGATCCAGCCTCAGACGCGACTGACGGTGGCCGACAACTCGGGAGCGCGGCAAATTATGTGCATCCGGGTGCTCGGTGGCTCGTCGCGACGATATGCCGGAGTCGGCGATGTGATCATCGCGTCGGTCAAAGCGGCCCAGCCGCATTCGGGCGTCAAAAAGGGCGACGTCGTGCGCGCGGTCGTGGTGCGCACGGCGCAGGAATACGGCCGGGCCGATGGTTCACATATTCGATTTGATGATAATGCCGCGGTCCTGATCAACCCGCAGGGAAATCCGCGAGGGACGCGCATTTTCGGCCCGGTAGCCCGCGAGCTCCGCGACCGACAATATATGCGGATTGTGTCCCTGGCACCGGAAGTATTGTAGCGACGACCAGGGAACGGACGAAAAATGGCAGAGAAGATTGTGACCGGCGACGATATCGTCGTGATCGCCGGGAAAGACAAGGGAGCACGAGGGCGTGTGCGGCAGAATATGCCGCGCCGAGATCGCCTGATTGTCGAAGGCGTGAACATCGTCAAGCGACACCAGAAGGCGGTCCCGGGCGCTCAACAGGCGGGAATCATCGAGAAGGAAGCACCGCTTCATGCCTCGAACGTGATGCTCTGGTGTCCATCGTGTAACCAGGCGACGCGCGTCGGCTTCCGACGCAACGACGATGGTAAGAAGGTTCGCTACTGCAAGAAGTGCGACGCGACGATTCCGCAGCCGCCGATCGTTCGCTAATACTGACGATTTCGATGTAAGGACGCAGGAATGATTCCGAGGCTCAAGCAACTCTATCGCGACGAGGTTGTCGCCCAAATGATGACGGACTTCGGCTTCGGCAACGTCCACGAAGTGCCGCGCCTGGAGAAGATCGTCGTCAACATTGGCCTGGGCGAGGCGATCGCGAATGCGCGTTCGCTCGATGCCGCGACGAACGACATGGCGCTGATTACCGGGCAGAAGCCGGTTATTACGCGCGCCAAGAAGTCGGTCGCCGCTTTCCGGCTGCGTGCCGGGATGCCGATCGGCGCGATGGTGACGTTGCGCGGCGATCGGATGTATGAGTTCCTCGATCGACTGATCGGGACGGCACTGCCGCGTATTCGCGACTTCCGCGGGCTCCCGCCACGTTCGTTCGACGGACGCGGCAATTACACGCTCGGCCTCAAGGAGCAGCTGGTGTTCCCGGAGATCGAGTACGACCGGATCGACCGCGTGCGCGGTATGGAAATTTCAATTGTGACCACGGCCCGGAATGACGAAGAGGGGCGCCGGCTGCTCGGACTCCTCGGCATGCCGATTCGTGAAGCCTGATCGGGGAGACGATGGCGAAAACGTCGAAAATCGTAAAGTCAAATAGGCCGGCGAAGTACACGGTACGACACCACAATCGGTGCAAGCTGTGCGGCCGCCCACGCGCATATATGAGGAAGTTCGGCCTCTGCCGCATCTGCTTCCGTGAACTGGCGACGTCGGGGAAGCTGCCGGGCGTAACGAAGTCGAGCTGGTAGGAATGCGGGAAGCGGAGTAGCGAGAGACAATGACGATCAACGATCCAATTGCGGATATGCTGACGCGCATTCGGAATGCCGGCATGGCCCGTCAGACCGAGACATCGATGCCGTCGACCAAGCTTCTGGTCGCGATCGCGCGCATTCTGAAGCAAGAAGGCTACATTCACGATTTTCGCGTGGAAGAGCGGCGACCGGTTTCGGTCCTGACGATCGACCTGAAGTATGGCTCGAATCGCGCGCATGCGATTCGTGAGGTGAAGCGCGTTTCCAAGCCTGGCTTGCGCGTCTATGCTGGTAAGGGCGAGATCCCGACCGTGCGGAGCGGCCTCGGCATCTCAATCGTAAGCACGTCCCAGGGCGTCCTATCCGGTCATGAGGCGCGTCATCGGGGCATCGGCGGCGAAATCCTCTGCACGGTCTGGTAGACCGGGCGGGTTTCCAACGCGGAGGAATATCATGTCACGTATCGGAAATTTGGCGATCCCGATCCCGAGCGCCGTTGAGGTCGATATCAACCCGGGGTTAATCCATGTGAAAGGCCCCAAGGGCGAGTTGTCGCAGCGCGTCGATTCGAAGATGACGTTCACGCGCGAGAACGGCACCCTGCAGGTGAGCCGTCCATCGGATGAGCGGAAGTATCGCCAGCTCCATGGTCTGACGCGCTCCCTGATCGCCAACATGGTGCACGGGGTGACGGAAGGGTATCGCAAGGATCTGGAGATCCAGGGCGTCGGATATCGTGCATCGCTCGATGGCCAGACGCTCGTGTTGCTGGTCGGGTATTCGCATCCGGTGCGGATCGTGCCGCCGCCGGGCATTAGCTTCACGGTGGAAACGCCGACCCGACTCGGGGTTGTCGGTATTGATAAGCAACTCGTCGGCGAGCAGGCGGCTCAGATCCGCCGGGTTCGGCCGCCGGAACCATACAAGGGCAAGGGCATTCGATACGCCGGCGAGCGCGTGCGGCGTAAGGCAGGAAAAGCGGGTAAGGTCGGGAAATAATCCGACTAGGACGTGCGAAGCCAGCATGGTATCGTTGCCGTTCGGTCTTGCACAAACGCAGGGCACGGTGAACGGGCTCCAGGCTGATGGTCGCCGTGAAAGGGATAGCAAGCGCGATGCGCTACCAGTACAAGCGATCACTGTCGCCGCGGCAACGCCGCCATCTGCGCGTTCGGGCGCGGGTCATCGGTTCACCCGTGCGACCTCGGTTGAACGTCTTTCGCAGCAATGCGCATGTATACGCCCAGGTGATCGACGATTCGATCGGGCATACGTTGGTTACGGCATCCACGCTTGAGGCCGCCGTTCGGGAGCGATTCCCGGAAGAGCACCCGAAGACGGCACAGGCGAAGCTGGTCGGCCAGGTGGTCGCCGAGCGAGCGCTCGCGGCGGGGATCAAGCAGGTCGTCTTCGATCGCGGTGGGTTCAAGTACCACGGGCGAGTCAAAGCGGTTGCCGATGGTGCCCGTGAGACGGGCCTCGAGTTTTAGTCGATGCTTTTGATGGAGATTCAACCGAGAACGGACGTGCTAGGCGTATGGTAAACAGGAATCAGTCGCGACGCGGCTCATCCGACGGCCCACAGCTCGAAGAGCGGGTCGTGCAGATCAACCGTGTCTCCAAAGTCGTCAAGGGCGGTCGTCGCTTCAGTTTCAGCTCGATCGTCGTTGTCGGCGATGGCAACGGTCAGGTTGGCGTCGGGTTGGGTAAAGCGGGCGAGGTGCCCGATTCAATCCGCAAAGCCGTCGACACGGCCAAGAAGAGCATGATCAAGGTGCCCCTTTCCGGACGAACGATCCCGCACCCGATCGAAGTGAAGTTTGGTTCGGCGCGCGTGCTGATGAAGCCGGCATCGCCTGGAACGGGTGTGATCGCCGGCGCCGGTGTGCGCGCGGTTGTCGAAGCGGCCGGCATTCACGACATTCTCACCAAGTCGTTCGGCAGCAACAACCCGGTCAACGTCACGCAGGCAGCGTTGCTCGCGCTCAGCGAGCTTGAGACGCCCGAGGATGTCGCCCGGCGACGTGGACTGCCGGCCGAGCGCTTCCGCCGTCGCGAGAAGGTGGAGCAGGCATGAGCGAGAAGACGATTCGCATAACCTATCATCGGAGCAAGATCGGATTTCCGAAAGATCAGCGCGATACGTTGCGCTCGCTTGGCTTTCGGCGTCTGAATCAGACGCTGGAAAAGACGGACAATCCGTCGGTGCGCGGCATGATTTATAAAGTTCGTCATCTCGTGCGGATCGAAGACGCGGAATCTGAGTAGAACGGTGCGCGACTGGCGCGACGCCGTGTGGGAGTGACCAGCATGGAATTGCACGATTTGAAGCCGAGCCCAGGGGCGCACCGCGCGAAGAAGCGCGTCGGTCGCGGCATCTCGGCCGGCCAGGGGAAAACCGCCGGTCGCGGCACCAAGGGCCAGCGCGCGCGTGGTCGGGTTCGCCCCGGTTTCGAGGGTGGCCAGCATCCGCTCTACACACGGATGTCGTACAAGCGTGGCTTCACCAACATTTTCAAGAAGGTCTATGAGGTCGTCAACCTTGAGCAGTTGCACCGCTTCGATGAGTCGCAGTCGGTCATTACGCCGGAGCTCCTGTACGAAGCCGGCGTCACTCGTGGCCCCGAGTTCATGGTGAAGATCCTTGGCGTCGGCGGCGTGCAGCGGCCGCTGACCGTTCGCGCACATAAGTTCTCACGGTCGGCCCAGGAGAAGATTGAAGCCGCGGGCGGAACCGTGGAGGTCATCGACTAATGCTGGAAGCAGCCATCAACGCCTTCAAGATCCCGGACATTCGGAAGAAGATTTTCTTCACGCTCGGGATCCTCATCATCTTCCGCTTCCTGGCGACCATTCCGGTGCCAGGCGTTGATCGCCAGGCGCTCGATCAGTTGATGCAGCAGAACCAGCTACTCGGTATGCTCAATCTCTTTTCGGGGAGCACCCTGAAGAACTTCTCGATCCTGGCGATGGGTGTGTATCCGTACATCACCGCCTCGATCATCATGCAGTTGCTTACGCCGACGATTCCGGCACTCGATGAACTTTCGAAAGAAGGACAGTCGGGCCAGCAGAAGATCAACCAGTACACCCACTGGATCACCGTTCCGATCGCGTTGTTGCAGGGCTACGGCCAGGCGATCCTGATGGCGCGCAACGGTGTCCTCCAGCACTTCAGCATCTTCAACCCGCACTACGCACTCAAGAGCCTCGGGATTCTGCTGATGATGACCGCCGGTACGATTTTGCTCGTTTGGCTCGGTGAGTTGATCACCGAAAACGGGATCGGAAACGGCGTCTCGATCATCATCTTTGGCGGTATCGTCGCCAGCCTGCCGACCGCGGTTGGTAACCTGATCACCGGTGGCACGCTGACGCAAAACATCATCGGCACGGTTGCCTTCCTGGTCATCGGACTCTTCACGATCGTCGGCATGGTGCTGTTGAACGAAGGGATGCGTCGCATTCCGGTTCAGCACGCCAAGCGGGTCCGTCGCGGACGGGTCTACGGTGGTGGCAGTACGTTCATTCCCCTGAAGGTGAACTCCGCCGGCATGATCCCGCTGATCTTTGCCGTCAGTATCATGGTCTTCCCGGGAATGATCGCGAACTTCCTGCAAACCTCGAACACCGGCTGGGTGACAAGTCTGGCGACGAATATCGCGAGCTTCTTCAATCCGAATTCGGGAACGTATCAGGCGATTTACTTCGTCATGGTGGTGCTCTTCACCTACTTCTACACGATGGTGCTCTTCCAGCAGCAGAACATCGCCGAGAATCTGCAGAAGCAGGGCGCGTTCATTCCGGGCGTGCGACCGGGTAAGAACACTAACGGCTACCTGACGCGTGTTCTGGTGCGGATCACGCTTGTCGGCGCGCTCTTCCTCGGGCTCGTTTCGATCTTGCCGTACTTCGCCACGCTTTTGACGGGCGTCACGACGCTGCTCCTGAGCGCGACGGCCCTGTTGATCGTCGTCGGCGTCGCGATCGATACGATGCGGCAGCTGGAGGCGCAGCTGATGATGCGCAACTATGAGGGATTCATACGCTAAGAGCTGGAGATTTCGTGGCAGAGAAATCCGCGGCCCATGTCATCATCATGGGCCCACAGGGAGCGGGAAAGGGAACGCAAGCGGCGCTCATCGCGCCGCGGCTGCGCCTGGAGCACATTTCGACCGGCGATCTCTTCCGGGAAGTGATGGCCGGTGACTCGGAACTCGGACAGGAGATTCGCAGCTACGTTGATCGCGGTGCGCTGGTACCGGACGCGCTCACGATTCGCATGCTGATGGATCACGTCGATCGCGTTCTCGGCGGCGAGTCGGAAATGCGTGGTATGTTGCTCGATGGCTTTCCACGAAATCAGGCCCAGGCCGAGGCGCTTGATCTCGCCCTCCGCGAACGCGGCGACCGGCTGGTATCGGTGGTGCATGTC